>NZ_KE384100.1:21430-22530 GCF_000423865.1 Thermodesulfovibrio thiophilus DSM 17215 | reverse complement strand
TTGTCAACCTGTATCCTGCTACATACTCCTCCAAAATAGTAAAATGCTTCTGATAATATATCAAATATCGTTGTCTGTTTCTTATCAAAACTAAAATCATACTTTCTGTATCTGCTGTAGCCAAGAATTGTACAGTGCACATATAGTTTTACAAGCTTGCCTGCTATGGAAACTTTATATTCAGACCAGTATCTGTTCTCCAGGAGATGTCTCATACCTTTGAAAGCTTCTTGTTGTGTCATTGATCATTTTGAAATTGCTGTTAATATACCTGTACACTGAAGATTCTGAACCTTTAAAACCTTTACTCCTTAAATTGCTGATGATTACTGAAACCTTCTGCTTTTTTACTAAATAGGATTCTTTAACAAATTCTGAAAATCTTGAGAGCTCTTCATTATTTCTTGAAACTCTCTCATATCCAGTGTATACTTCCTGAGCTAATGCTCTTTTAACAGTATTTCTGGATACTTTTAAAATCCTTGCTATGGCCCTTGTGCCAAGCTCAGGATTTCTTTTCTTAAGATTCCTGATTGTTACCCAATCTGTCATGCTGATCACCTCTTATTACCCCCATACTGTTTATGTGGGGTTTATTTTAATACAAGGTGGGTCAGTTTTTATGCAAAAGATGGGTCAATTTTCAATGCAAAATTACATTCTATATATTCAAAAATCTCCCTTCTGGCATCTTCTTTAGATTTATAACCACCTTTCTTTTGATAAATAAGTTCTGTTTTTAATGTTTTGAAAAAACTTTCACAAACAGCATTATCATAACAATTTCCTTTACCACTCATGCTCTGTTTCATACCATATGAATTTAACAACTTTCTAAAATCATTGCATGCATACTGAACCCCTCTGTCAGAATGAAATATTAATCCAGTATAAGGTCTTCTCTTAATACAGGCATTTCTTAATGCTTTCATTGTTGTGTCAATAGCTGTTAAACTGTTTGATTTAGAATGACCTACTATTTCACGATTATATAAATCCATAACTGTTGTTAGATAAATAAATCCCTCTCTTGTTTTAATGTAAGTAATATCTGAAACCCAGACCTCATTAGGTTTTGATACTGTAACTCTTTTTTCTAA
>NZ_KE384100.1:0-20893 GCF_000423865.1 Thermodesulfovibrio thiophilus DSM 17215 | reverse complement strand
CCTGGAAAACTATTTGTGCCTTCCTGTAAGTACTTGCTCCTCCATTTGCATAATAAATGGTAAGGAACCCCTAAATCTTCTGAAATCTCTTTTACTGTCTTTGTAGAATCTAAAGTAAGTTCTACTGCTTCAATCTTAAATTCTTTTGTGTAAACTCTTCTTTTAATCATCGTAATTCTCCTTTCTACTTATTTTTATAGTTGCCTTATCTTTTTGTCTACTAAATTGTAGCAAGTTCAGGGATATAAAGTACGTAAAAAACATTGATTACAATGGGGTTACATATGTTTCATCTGAACCATGTGGGATATAAAGCATAGGTTTGTGGGTAACAATCAGTAACCTCATCTGCGTTTCATCTGAACCATGTGGGATATAAAGGGAGCATTCTCCATATTTCATTTCTCATCTTCTGTAGTTTCATCTGAACCATGTGGGATATAAAGTTCATAATTTGTTGGGTTGTCATTGTCTAGCGAATACGTTTCATCTGAACCATGTGGGATATAAAGGCACTGTGTTCACAAATACCTTCATCGCCTCTCTACGTTTCATCTGAACCATGTGGGATATAAAGAACATTGAAGAGATACAGAGACCCAAAAATGCAATGGGTTTCATCTGAACCATGTGGGATATAAAGTTTGATGCAGTAATGGCATATGGGTTGCCATATAGCGTTTCATCTGAACCATGTGGGATATAAAGTATATTTGTCAAAAATGCTTCTGGGCTTGATACATTGTTTCATCTGAACCATGTGGGATATAAAGGAATTAAACAAAAGGGGGTGAGATTATGAAAAAGTTATTCTGGATAATTTCAGCGATTATTATTTTATGTTTGCCCGAGTTTTCTCTGGCAGGAGAATATGAATGGGGGTCAGGTTACTATAATGGTAAATATTTTTATTGGCAGAAACAGCGTCAAACTTCTGACGATTTAGAAAATATAAAGAGCATGCACGAAATTCTCAATCCACCTGATACGAGAACCTATGGCGATGATATCCATCTTCCTAAGGGTTATGGAGAAAGCGATTATCCTAAACTTAGCAATCCGTTCTTAGAAGAATAGTAATACATAGCCATGTGAGGAGAGTAACTTTGTATAGGTTTCATCTGAACCATGTGGGATATGTAATTTTGCATTGAAAATTTTCCCATATGGAATGAAACAGAGCATGAGTGGTAAAGGAGATTGTTATGATAATGCTGTAGCTGAAAGTTTTTTTAAAACATTAAAAACAGAACTTATTTATCTAAAGAAAGGTGGTTATAACTCTAAAGAAGATGCCAGAAGGGAGATTTTTGAGTACATAGAATGTTTTTACAACTCTAAGAGGCTTCATTCTGCTCTTGGATATAATAGCCCGAGAGAATATTTAGAAAAATATTATAGAGGTTATTTCAAATGTGCTTAACTTTGTGTGGAAAAAATTGTTGCAATTCCCGTATTATTTCATCCTCCTTTTGTTTGTTTATAATTCTATCAGTGTACACTTCCTCTGGTGTTCGATATCCCAGGGATTGATGAAGCCTCTCAGTATTATAAAATCTGAAATAATTATCTAAACCCTCTTTAGCTTCTTTCACTGTATCATAGCTGTGCATATACACCCCCTCGTATTTTACTGTTCTCCATAGCCTCTCTATGAAAATATTATCAAATACTCGACCTCTTCCATCTCTGCTGATTTGAATTCCTGAATTCTCCAGCTTCTCTGTAAACTCATTACTCCATTCTTTATAAATGGTAAGAGTTACAGGATAAAACAGCTTTATGAGAAAATAGATGTTGAAAAAAAATAAATTTTTTTGTTAACTAAAAGGGTGGGTCAAAATTCATGACAAAAACGGGTCAATTTTCATGAAAATTTACACATATTTTACTTTCAAATTTATTGCAGGAGGGCAAAATGAAAGAGATGAAAATTTTTATTGAAGGGATGAGCTGTGCACACTGCGTTAAAAGAGTTTATCAGGCTCTTAAAAATGCAGATGTTGAAGAAGCAGATGTGAAAATTGGAGAGGCCAAAATTGCGTTTGATGAAAACAAAACAAATATGGAAAAAATTGCGAAATCAATTGAAGAAGCAGGTTATAAACTAAAAAATTAAGCTCTTAAAACAGCTCCAGTTTTATTAATTAGCATGTTAATCAATTGAGAGTGAATAGTTTCGACTTCCTCCGCTGTAAGTGTTCTGTCAAAAGCTCTATATATAACTCTAAAAGCTATACTTTTACTGCCTTCAGGAATTCCTTTCCCCTGATATACATCAAATAAAAATACATCCTCAATAAGTTCACTACCATATGAATTTATAATATCGAATATTATCTGAGAATCGAAATCAGCTGACACTATAATGGCTGTATCTCTTTTAATAGGAGGATAATTTGAAAAAGGCGCATACGTTACTTCCTGTTTAGCCAGTCTGAATAAGTTATCAAGATCAAGTTCTGCCATGCATATAAATGGCTTTGTTTTGAAATCAAATTTTGAAAGAATTTTTGGTGATATAACACCAATAAAGCCAATTTTTTCGTCTTGTATTACTATATCTGCTGACTGGCCAGGATGTAAAAATGATTCAGATGATCTTACATATCTGACATTACGTAGTTTTAAATGTCTCACAACTCCATCAATTAAACCTTTTAATGCATAAAAATCATATGGGTCATCTTTAAAAACAGATTTAACTTCTTCCTTTTTGGTAATTATCCCAAGATGAACAGGCTCTTGAGGAAGAGGTGTTTTTTCATCAGCTATAAATATCTTTCCTATCTCAAAAAGTTTCAGAGTTTCTATACCACGAGCGGTGTTTCTTTCAGTATTTCTTAAGAGATTTGAAAGAAGCATTGTTCTCATTATTGATTCTTCCTGTTTTAAGGGATTCATAAGCGAAATATAGTGCCTTCTCATATCCTCTTCAGGAAGTTCAAATAAATCAAGATCATCTGGAGACATGAAGCTAAAGTTAACAGCCTCACTGTAACCAAGCCCGATCATGTAATCTCTAAATTTAGAAAAAAATTGTCTCTTCTTTGCCAGTTCATGATTTTCTGTAACGAACTTAAACAATGAGGGTAACTGAGAAGGGACTTTATCATATCCATATATTCTTGTGACTTCTTCAGCTATATCCTCTTCAATTGAAATGTCCTGTCTATGTGTTGGTGCTTTTGCAATATAAAAATTATCCTTTTTTTCAACATCTATTTCAAGAAGTTCAAGTATTCTTAAAATTTCTTCATCTTTCAGATTGATTCCGACAAATCTACAGATTTTTTCAGTGTTGAATGGGATTTCTATTTTAGGAATTTTTGTTGGATAAACATCAATAGCTTCATAAATCCTGCCACCAGCGATTTCCTGAATAAGACAGGCAGCTCGATCAAGAGCTTCTTTGAGGGCTTCTATGTCCGTTCCTCTCTCAAATCTATAGGAAGCTTCCGTTTTAAGACCAAGCCTCTTTGAAGTCTTTCTTACGGACTCTGGTTTAAAGTAAGCACTTTCAATAATTATATTAACTGTTTTCTCAGTTACTTCAGTATTTGCACCTCCCATAACACCTGCAATTGCAATAGGCTTCACTGCATCCCATATGAGTAAATCATCAGTGGTTACTGTTCTTTTAATACCATCAAGAGTGACAATTTCCTCTTTGTTTTTCCCTGAAATAGTTTCTGGAGTGCCCACTCTAATACGCTGTCCTTCAATAAAATCAAGGTCAAAGGCATGCAGTGGATGACCGTATTCAAGAAGCACATAGTTGGTAACATCAACTACATTGTTTATTGAACGAATACCAGCTTTTTCAAGTCTGCTCTTAAGCCATTTTGGCGAAGGAGCTACTTTTAAATCTCTTATAATTCTTCCTGCATATCTAAAACATAATTCAGGATTTGCAATGGAAATAGCAAATCTATCATCTCTGAGTTCTTCCTTAATCTTCGTTGTAGGTTTTTTAAGTTTTAATCCAAATATTGCCCTAATCTCTCTTGCAATACCTATAATACTTAAACAGTCTGATCTGTTAGGAGTCACTTCAATATCAAGGACTTTATCGTCATTATATTCTTCAATAGCACTAACTTCAAGACCTGACATTGTAAGTGAACTGGCAACTTCGTTTAAAGTTATACTTCCTTCGATATATTCTTTTAACCAGTTGAAAGGAACTTTCATTAAAACTGCCTCAAAAATCTGATATCATTTTCAAAGAATAATCTTATATCATCTATGCCATATTTAAGCATTGTTAGCCTTTCAACTCCCATTCCAAATGCAAAACCTGTATACTTACCGTGAGGGTATCCTGCAAATTTAAAGACATTAGGATGAACCATACCCGCACCAAGTACTTCAAGCCATCCTGTCCCTTTACAAACTCTGCACCCCTTCACACCGCAGATAATACATCCTATATCTATCTCTGTGGAAGGTTCTGTAAATGGGAAAAAACTTGGTCTGAATCTCACAGGAATCTCTTCCCCGAAGAGTCTCCTTAAAAAATAAACCAGCATGCCTTTTAAATGCGAAAAAGAAACTTTTTCATCAACCATCAAACCTTCAACCTGATGAAACATTGGAGTATGCGAAACATCTGAATCACATCTGTACACTTTCCCAGGTGCTATAAATCTCAAGGGCGGATTTTTCTTTTCCATAACTCGTATTTGAATAGGTGATGTGTGAGTTCTTAAAACAACATCTTCACTCACATAAAAAGTATCCTGCATATCTCTGGCAGGATGATTTTTGGGAATGTTTAATGCTTCAAAGTTATAGTAATCAAGTTCTACTTCTGGACCCTCTTCAACTGTAAAGCCAAGTTCCCTGAAAATATCTACTATTTCAAAGAGGGTCTTGTTTACAGGATGACTTCCTCCAAAATAGAAATCTTTTCCTGGTAGAGTTATATCAATATATTCTTTTTTTAAAGCTTCAGATATTTCTTGTTGTCTTAGTTGTACTTCTTTATTTTTAATTGTTTCTTCGACAAAATTTTTAAGCTCATTTAAAAATATTCCTTGGACTTTTCTTTCTTCAGGAGAAAGGCTTCCTAATTGTTTTATTCTTTCTGTAATCAATCCCTTCTTGCCAATATATTTAGCTTTAAGATTGCTAAGTTCCTGAATATACTTGATATTGTCTATCTCGGCAAGAAAAGTTTGCTTTAAATTATCTTGCATTTACACAGATTTTACAAATGGTTTTACCTTTTCAACAAGTTCTCTGAAAGCATTAATGTCATTATAAGCAATGTCAGCAAGAACCTTTCTATTAAGAGAAATCTCTGCTTTTTTCAGTCCATTAATAAATTGATTATACGTAAGCCCAAACATTCTCACTGCTGCATTAATTCTAGTAATCCACAGAGATCTGAAATCTCTCTTTTTAAGTTTTCTGTCTCTGTATGAATGACCGAGTGCCTTCTCAACTGCTTTGGCTGCAACCTTATAAGAACGATGTCTTCCGCTATAATAACCCTTTGCCATGGATAAAACTTTTTTATGAGACCTTCTTGTTTTAAATCCACCTTTTGCTCTTGGCATTTATTCCTCCTATAAAAATTTAAACTCCTGGGGAGGGATTCGAACCCCCGACCAAGTGGTTAACAGCCACCCGCTCTGCCGGCTGAGCTACCCAGGAATTAATTAAAATTATCAAAATTAAACAATATGTGTCAAATTAATCTGTTGTTTTCTTTTCTTTTTCTGGCTTTTGATAATCAACAAACTCTAATATGGCCATTGGTGCACTATCTTTTACCCTGAACCCGGTTTTTACAATCCTGACATATCCACCATTTCTTTCTGCAAAGCGTGGAGCAATTTCTGTAAAAAGCTTTCGTACCAAGTCTTTATCCGGTAAATAGCTCAATGCAAGTCTTCTTGAATGAAGATCTCCCTTTTTTCCAAATGTTACAAGTCTGTCAACAAGTTCTTTTACTGCTTTTGCTTTTGCAACTGTTGTTTCAATCCTTTCATATTTAACAAGAGAGGTTAAAAGCCCTCTTAAAAGAGCTTTTCTCTGATTGGCTGTTCTTCCAAAATGTCTTCCAGAAACTCTATGTCTCATTACAGTTATCCTCCCTTTTCAACTTTTTCCTTAAACTTTTGCATCAAATCAGGACTTATTCTCATTCCTAATTTAATACCCTGTTTTGCTAAAACCTCTTTTATTTCTTCTAGTGAACGTTTACCAAAATTTTTTGTTTTTAGAAGTTCTCCTTCTGTTTTCTGAATTAGTTCAGCAATGGTATTTATTCCTGCACTTTTTAGACAATTATATGCTCTAACAGATAACTCAAGGTCTTCGATTGGTTTAAAAATATTTTCACTTAATGAATCAAAATTTAAAACTTCTTCTATGTCAGTAGAATTTTCTTCTATATCTGTATTCCGTGCTTCTGATTCTTCAAAAAATATTAAATGTTCAAAGTGTTTAATCAGTTTACTGGAAGCTTCGCTAATTGCTTTCTCTGGAGTTATACTAGCATCTGTCCATATTTCTAAAATAAGCCTATCATAATCAGTAAGCTCTCCAACCCTCGTCTTTTCAACTTTGAAATTCACTTTTTTAACAGGGCTAAATATAGCATCAATAGTAATGGCATCTACGGGTAAATCTTCATCTTTAATTGCATCTGAAGACACATATCCTCTACCTGTTCTCAGGTAAAGATACATTTCCAGCATTGCATCTTGGTCCAGTGAACAGATATACTGTGACTCATTCAAAACCTCATAAGTTCCATCAGTTTGAATATCCTTTGCAGTAACATCAGCTGGACCTTTGATTTTAATGGTAGCTATTTTTTTATCAGTATCCTGTGCATAATATTTAAATCTCAGTTTTTTAACATTTAAAATAATATCCAGAATGTCTTCTTTTACACCTTTTATAGAGCTAAATTCATGAACAACACCATTTATTCTTATTGCATAAACTGCTGCACCATCAAGAGAAGAAAGAAGAACTCTTCTCAATGAGTTTCCCAGTGTTATTCCGTATCCTCGTTCAAGGGGCTCTATAATAAGTTTTCCATATGTGTCTGTTAGCGTTTCCTGATCAAATTCAATTTTTTTCGGCATTTGAAATTCGTTATATAAATTCATTTACTGCCTCCCAATTTTATCACTTTACAAGTTATTTAGAATAAAACTCTACAATTAACTGTTCTTGCACCGGAAGCTGTATTTCTTCTTTTTCTGGAAGTCTGACAAATTTCCCTTTCATCTCTTCAATATTTATCTCTATCCACACAGGCAATCCTCTTTGTTCAGCCAATGCGAGATTTTCTTTAATTGCCTCCAATTCTCTACCGGCTTGAGTAATATCAATTATATCTCCAGGCCTTACTAAATAAGAAGGAATATTCACTTTTTTACCGTTAATCATAAAAAATCCATGCCTTACCATCTGTCTTGCCTGTCTTCTGTTTATAGCAAATCCCATTCTGTAAATCACATTGTCAAGCCTTCTCTCAAGTAGTTTTAACAAATTCTCACCTGTGACACCTTTCATCTTTGTAGCTTTTTCAAAATAATTTTTAAATTGCTGTTCCATAATACCATATATTCTTTTTACTTTTTGTTTTTCTCTTAACTGTAGTCCGTAATCAGATAATTTGCCTTTATTATGCCCGTGTTGTCCAGGTGGATACTTTCTTCTCTCAAAAGTACACTTTTCCGTATAACATCTCGTACCTTTGAGAAACATCTTCATGTTTTCTCGTCTACACAGCCTGCAAAGTGATCCTCTATATCTTGCCATATTTAAACCCTCCTTCTCTTTGGAGGTTTGCATCCATTATGAGGCACAGGTGTTATGTCTTTAATTAAATTGATTTCAAGGCCTGCAGCCTGTAAAGATCTTATTGCAGTTTCCCTGCCTGAACCAGGACCCTTAACTAAAACGTCTATCTGTTTCATTCCCATATCTATAGCTTTCTTTGCAACTGTCTCTGCGGCTATCTGGGCAGCATAAGGAGTACCCTTTCTTGATCCTTTGAACCCACAACTTCCTGAAGACGCCCATGCAACAACATTTCCCTTAGAATCTGTAATAGTTATAATGGTATTATTAAAGCTTGTTTGAACATAAGCTATACCATAAGGAATATTTTTTTTGACCTTTTTTATGCCTTTTCTCTTCTGAGCCATTAATCTATATAACCTCCCGCATTTTTATTTTTTCTTAATAACCTTTCTTTTTGAACCCTTACGAGTCCTAGAATTTGTTCTCGTTCGCTGGCCTCTTACAGGTAAATTGGCCATATGTCTCAAACCTCTATAACAACCTATATCTATTAATCTTTTAATATTCATAGAGATTTCTTTTCGCAGTTCACCTTCGACTTTATAATTCTTCTCTATTTCATTTCTAATTTTCACTATTTCTTCATCTGTCAGATCTTTTACTCTTTTATTCGGGTCTACGCCAGTTTCTTTTAAAATCTTATCTGAAAGGCTTCGACCAATACCAAAAATTCTTGTTAATCCTATCTCCACTCTTTCATTTTTTGGTATATCAACACCTGCTATTCTCGCCATATTATACTCCTTTCTTAACCCTGTCTTTGTTTATGCTTAGGATTCTCACAGATAACTCTTACAACTCCCTTTCTTTTAATTACCTTGCACTTTGAACAAATTCTCTTTACTGAGGCTCTTACTTTCAATTAACACCTCCTATTTAAATCTGTAAATTATTCTACCCTTTGTAAGATCATAGGGAGATATTTCAACTAGAACCTTATCACCTGGTAAAATTTTTATAAAATGCATCCTCATTTTTCCGGATACGTATGCAAGTATAACATGGCCGTTGTCAAGTCTTACTCGAAACATAGCATTTGGCAATGCTTCCTCAATGGTGCCCTGCATTTCTATATGTTCTTCTTTTGGCATATAACTAGTTAATATATCTATATTTTTATAATTTAGTCAAGATTTGAGGTTCATTATCAGTAATTGCAATGGTATGTTCAAAATGAGCAGAAAGAGAACCATCCTTTGTAACTGCGGTCCATCCATCAGCAAGAACCATTACTTCATATGTTCCAGCATTAACCATTGGTTCAATTGCCAATGTCATTCCTTTTTTAAGTTTTGGACCAACACCCTCTTTGCCAAAATTTGGAATCTGAGGCTCTTCATGAAGAGACATTCCTATACCATGCCCCACAAAAGCACGAACAACAGAGAATCCATGGTTTTCAACATGTTTCTGTACAGCATGTGATATATCACCAATTCTCTTGCCTGGCTTTGCCTGTTCAATTCCTTTATATAAAGCTTCCTGAGTAATCTTAAGTAATCTTTCAGCTTCTTCAGTAATTTTACCGATTGGATATGTATAGGCTGCATCACCGTAAAAACTATCACAAAGAACACCAACATCTACGCTTACTATATCTCCATCTCTAATGAAAACTTTTTCTGATGGTATTCCATGAACAACCTGATTATTTATAGAAATACATGCACTCGCAGGATATCCTCTATAACCTCTAAATGCAGGAATTCCTCCCATTTTAATTGTCAGATTCTCAATAAATAAATCTATCTGTTTTGTTGTCATATCCTGTTTTATATACGATTTAAGTTCTTCAAGAATTGTTGCAACAATATAGCAAGCTTTTCTCATTTTTTTTAATTCTTCAGGATTCTTTATTATAATCACTCTGCAATTAGTCCTTTCTGCCCTTTATTCTGAATTTTTTAAAGAATCCTTCATAAGACCTGCTTATCATGTGCGTTTCTATTTGAGAAACTGTATCAAGAGCTACTCCAACTGCGATAAGAAGCGATGTGCCTCCAAAATAAAAAGGCACTTTAAATTTAGCAATAAGAATTTCAGGCAAAACGCAAACAGCACTTAAATAAATAGCACCAATAAATGTAAGTCTTGAAAGTACTCTATAAATATACTCCGATGTTTTCTGTCCTGGCCTTACTCCTGTAATATATCCTCCGTTTTTTTGAAGATTGTCAGCAATTTCAACAGGATTGTAAATAACAGCAGTATAAAAATATGTAAAAAAGATTATTAAGCCAACATAGAGTAACGCATGAAGAAAACTACCTGGAGCCATCTGTTTTGCAAGAGCCTGAACCCATGGTACAGCTATGAATCCAGCAATAGTTGCAGGAAACATAAGTACTGATGATGCAAAAATCGGCGGGATAACTCCAGCAGAATTAATCTTTAATGGAAGATATGTTGTATATCCGCCATACATCTTTCTTCCAACAACTCTCTTTGCATACTGAATTGGAATTCTTCTCTGTGCTCTTTCAATAAATATAATTCCTGCTACAACTGCAACCATAATAACTACTAAAGCGAGCACGAAAAATATAGATAACTCACCTGTCTTAACAAGATTATATGTGTAAAATATTGCATTTGGGAATCTAGCAACTATTCCTGCAAATATAATCAGTGAAATACCATTTCCAATGCCTCGTTCGGTTATCTGTTCGCCAAGCCACATTAAAAAGGCAGTTCCTGCTGTAAGCGTGATCATCGTTACAATTCTGAAAGACAACCCAGGCTCTTGAATAAACTGTCCACCACCCATGCTCTCTAGCCCGATAGATATCCCAAATCCCTGAATCGCCGCTATAACAATGGTAGCATATCTTGTATATACTGTTATTTTTTTTCTGCCTTCTTCTCCTTCTTTAGCAAGTTTCGCAAGTGATGGAATAACAACAGTCAAAAGTTGAAAAATAATTGATGCACTTATATATGGCATTACTCCAAGAGCAAAAATTGTAACCTTGGAAAGGGCACCACCTGTAAAAATATCAAAAAAGCCCATCACTGCTCCACCACGTTCAGTTAAAAACTTGCTAAGTGCCTCTCCATCTATTCCTGGAGTTGGTATATGAGCACCTATCCTAAAAACCGTGAGCATTGAAAGAGTAAATAAAACTCTTGCTCTTAATTCTGGGATTTTTAAAATATTTCTAACTGCGGTAACAAGTCCCACTATAGAACCTCTACCTTACCACCTGCAGCTTCAATTTTTTGTAAAGCAGATTTACTTATGGCATGCGTTTTAATAGTAATTGATTTTTTAATTTCTCCTGTTCCAAGCACCTTCAGCCCGTCTTTTAAATCTTTTATAATACCTTTCTGTAACAAAATTTCTGGAGTAATAACCCCTATATCTTCTTCAATCTTATTTAAATCTGCAAGATTGACTATTGCATACTCTTTTTTAAATGGAAAATTTGAAAATCCGAGTTTCGGAGTTTTTCTCTGAAGAGGCATCTGACCGCCCTCAAAGCCTGGTCCTTTTGTACCTCCTGAACGAGCTTTCTGCCCTTTTAACCCTTTAGTTGCATATCTACCATGACCTGAACCCAATCCCCTTCCAATTCTTTTAGGTTTTTTCTTGCTACCTTGAGCTGGTTTTAGTTCATCTATTTTCATGAAATTTTTTCCTCCTCTCCAACTACTTGATTTTCTTCAGATGTCTCTATCTCTGATGGTTTTGATCTTAGTCTGGACACAGAAGAAGGTTCTTTTAACCAGGTTAGTGCTCCTATTGTTGCCTTAACTGAATTAAAGGGATTGTGACTCCCAAGAACCTTTGCAACAATATCCTGAATTCCAGCAACTTCAAAAACTGCTCTTGCAGGTCCACCAGCTATTATTCCAGTTCCCTTTGGTGCAGGATTTATTACTATTTTTGTAGCACCATATTTATACTCAACTCTATGAGGAACTGTTGTGTCTTTTAAAGGAAAACTTACAAGATTTTTTTTGGCTTTATCTATAGCTTTTTTTATGGCATCAGGAACTTCTGCAGCCTTTCCCTTCCCTACGCCTACAACTCCTGCTTCATTCCCTACTACAACCAGAGCACTAAATGAAAACCTCCTTCCACCTTTAACAACTTTGGCAACTCTATTTATATAAACAACTTTGTCTTTAAGATTTAACTCGTTAGCATTTATTCTTTCCTGCTTCATTACTCCTCCCTAAAATTGCAATCCTTTTTCTCTCGCAGCATCTGCAAGAGCTTTAACGCATCCATGATATTTATAGCCAGCTCTGTCAAACACCACTCTTGTTATACCAAGTTTAATAGCTTTTTCAGCAATTAACTCTCCAACCTTTTTAGCAAACTCTTTATTTCCTTTATGACCCTGTAGCTGCTTTAATTCTTTATCTAAAGTCGAAGCAGATACAAGAGTATGACCCTTTGTATCATCAATGATCTGTGCATATATAGAATTTAGACTTCTAAAAATGCAGAGTCTTGGCCTTTCAGAAGTTCCGAAAACCTTTTTCCTGATTCTTTTACATCTTCTATCTCTTAATTCATTCTTATCTCGCAAATCTAAACCTCCTTATTTCTTTCCAGTTTTTCCAGGTTTTAATTTTAAAACTTCATCAACATATCTAATACCCTTGCCCTTATAAGCATCTGGAGGTCTAATAGCTCTGATATCAGCAGCTACCTGTCCAACAAGTTGTTTATCTATGCCATGCAATGTAATAGTTGTCTGCTTTTCATCAACAGTAGCTTTAATACCTTCAGGAAGAATAAACTCTACAGGCTGTGAATATCCAACATTAAGCATTAATTTGTTATCACTTACCTGCGCTCTGTAACCAACACCGTAAATCTGAAGTACTTTTTTAAATCCGCTCGATACACCAGTAACCATATTGGACACAAGACTTCTTACAAGTCCATGCAATGCTCTGTATTTGGTAATATTAGAATCTCTGGTAACAAGCAGAGTTTTATTGTCAATGTTTATTCCTATTCCATCGGGTAATCTATAATCTAACTGACCTTTTGGACCCTTAACAATTACTTCTCTATTTTCTACTTTTACATCGACATTATCGGGTAATTGAATTGGTTTCCTTCCTATTCTTGACATTCTATCACCTCTACCATATATAGCATATTACTTCGCCACCGACCCCTTTCTGTCGGCATTCTTTATCAGTCATGATGCCATGGGAAGTGGTCAATATAGCTATTCCAAGTCCTCCCATTACATGTGGAATTTCATTTTTACTAACATATACTCTTTTGCCTGGTTTACTAATTCTTTCAAGGTTTGAAATTATAGAATCTCCTTCTGCTGCATATTTAAGATTTATTCTTATAATACCCTGTTTTTTATCTTTAATTATTTTGTAAGACTTAATAAAACCCTCTTCCTTTAGAATTTTGGCAATTTCAATTTTCATTCTTGAAGCGGGAATATCTACCTTATCTGTCTTTACTCTTATTGCATTTCTAATTCGAGTTAGCATATCTGAGATTGGATCAGTTATCATCCTATCACCCCTTTACCAGCTTGCTTTTACAACTCCAGGGATTTTCCCTGAGTTGGCTAAAAATCTAAAACAAATTCTGCAAACACCGAAATCCCTTAAATATCCTCTTGAACGTCCACAAATCTTACAACGATTCCTGACTCTGACTTTAAACTTAGGTGGATATTTTGTTTTTTCTATTTTACTCTTTTTTGCCACGATTCCTCCTTATTTTCTGTATGGCATACCAAATTCTTTTAATAAAGCTAAAGCTTCTTCATCTGTTTTCGCAGTTGTACAGATAGTTATATCAAGTCCATGTATCATTTCAACCTTGTCATAATCTATTTCTGGAAATATAAACTGCTCTTTTATGCCAAAAGAATAGTTTCCTCGTCCATCAAAAGATTTCGGCGAAATTCCTCTAAAATCTCTTATTCTCGGCAAAGCAAGAGAAATTAATTTATCTAAAAATTCATACATTCTTTCTTTTCTCAATGTAACCTTACACCCTATTGGCATACCCTTTTTCAATTTAAAAGCTGCCAGAGCTCTTTTTGATTTTGCAATTAAAGGTTTCTGCCCCGTTATTAAGGCAATCTGCTTTTCAGCTGCGTCAAGAAGTTTTATATTCTGAATAGCCTCTCCTAAAGTAACATGAACTATAACTTTTTCAACTTTTGGGACTTCCATTATGTTTTTATAGCTAAATTTAGCCATTAATGCAGGAATTATTTCTTTTTCATATTTTTCTTTAAGTCGAGGCTTATATTTATTCTTCACTTCAACATTCATCAATCAATAACCTCCTTACACTTCTTGCAAATCCTGACTTTTCTAGCATCTTCTAAAATTCTTGCTCCTATTCTGGTAGGTTTATCACATTTAGGGCATAAGAGCATCACCTTTGATATATGAACCGGAAATTCTTTTTCAATAATTCCACCTTGTGGATATTTGCGAGAAGGTTTCTGATGTTTCTTTATAATATTAACCCCCTCGACAACAACTTGTTCTTTTTTGGGCATAGTTGTAAGAACTCTGCCCTTCTTGTCTCTATCCTTACCTGATAAGATTAAAACTGTATCACCTTTTTTAATTCGTAAACTCACTTTATTCCTCCACCTAAATAACTTCCGGTGCAAGAGAAACTATTTTTGTAAACTCTTTCCATCTTAACTCTCTTGCAACAGGACCAAATATTCTTGTACCAATAGGTTCAAGTTGATTGTTTACCAACACAACAGCATTCTGATCAAATCTTATATAGGAGCCATCAATTCTTCTCACACTTCTGCGCAACCTGACAATAACAGCTTTAGCAACAGAACCTTTTTTTATATTGCTATCAGGTAAGGCTTCCTTAACACTTACAACAATAACATCGCCTAAATTAGCATATTTTCTATTTGAACCTTTTAAAACTCTTATACACTGTACTCTTTTGGCACCTGAGTTATCAGCAACCTCAAGAATGCTTCTTGGTTGAATCATTGACCCTCGCCCTCCTTAATAATTCTTAAAACCTTCCATCTCTTGTCCTTGCTTATTGGTCTGCTTTCAATTATTTCAACCACATCCCCAATCTGACACCTGTTTTCTTCGTCATGTGCTTTGTAATTTTTTCTTGTTTTAATTGTTTTTTTGTAAAATGGATGCTGAAATACTCTTTCAACTGCAATAACCACTGTCTTGTTCATTTTGTTACTTATAACTGTGCCTTTTAATATCTTCATCGGCATATTTTTAACTCCTTATACCTCTTTCTTTTTCAGTAATAATTGTTAATATTCTTGCAATTTCTTTTTTAACAGCCTTAACTCTCTTTACATTCTGAAGTTCGCCCTTTGCAATCTGGAATCTAAGATTGAACAACTCTTTTCTCAACTCTTTTTCTTTTTTTCTCAACTCTTCTATTGAAAAATTTCTTATCTCCACAGCCTTCATACAAAACTCTCCTGCCTCTTTACAAATTTTGTTCTAACAGGAAGCTTATGCGATGCAAGTTCGAATGCTTCCTTTGCAACTTCTTCTGATACACCAGATATTTCAAAAAGAATCCTACCTGGTTTAACAACAGCAACCCAGAATTCTGGATTACCTTTTCCTTTACCCATTCTTGTTTCAGCAGGCTTACGTGTAATAGGTTTATCAGGAAAAATTCTAATCCAAAGCTTACAACCTTTTTTAGCCTGTCTCATTATTGCAACCCTTGCAGCCTCAATCTGTCTTGCTGTAATCCATGCAGGCTCTAAAACCTTGAGCCCATATTCACCAAAAGAAACAGTTCCACCTCTGTAAGCTATACCATTCATTCTACCTTTTTGCATTTTACGAAATTTAACTTTTTTAGGAGCTAACATAACTCATTCCTCTCTATAAATTGTAATTTATATACTGACCTGGCTGAACTTCACCTTTAAATATCCATACTTTAACCCCGATTATACCGTATGTGGTATTTGCCTCTGCAAAGCCGTAATCAATGTCTGCCCTGAAAGTACTAAGAGGAACTCTTCCTTCTCTATACCATTCAGTTCTGGCTATCTCTGCGCCAGCTAATCTTCCAGCGCATGATACTTTAATACCTTTAGCACCAAATCTTATAGAAGACGCTACCGCTCTTTTCATGGCTCTACGATAGGCAACTCTTTTTTCTATTTGAAGTGCAATGTTTTCAGCAACTAATTGCGCATCAAGCTCGGGTCTTCTTACTTCTCTTATTTCAATATTTGCCTGTTTACCAGTTTCTCTCTCTACTTCTTTTTTTAATTTATCAACCTCTGCTCCTTTTTTACCTATGATTATTCCCGGTCTTGCTGCATATATTAGAACTCTAACTTTTTCTCCTACCCTTTCTATCTCAATTCTGGATATTCCAGCATGATAAAGTTTATCTTTCAGTGTGTTTCGAAGTTTGAGATCTTCTATTAGCTGGCCAGCATATCCTTTTTTTGCGAACCATCTGCTTTCCCATGTTCTTATTATGCCCAATCTGTTGCCTATTGGATTTATTTTTTGACCCAAATCAACACCCCCGATTTAATTTTCTTCGATTCCAACATATATTACAATATGTGAAGTTTTCTTTTTGATAACATTTCCTCTTCCCATTGCTCTTTGTTCAATCCTTTTCATTATAGGGCCTTGATCAATACAAGCTTTAACTATTCTAAGTGCATCAATATCTATTCTTGGATTTTTCTGTTCCGCATTTGCTAATGCTGACCTTAAAACCTTTTCGATTATACGTGCACCTCTATGAGGCATATATTTTAATGTCAATAGGGCTTCTCCAGCTTTTTTGCCACGAATTAAATTCATAACCCTTCTTGCTTTAGTTGGAGTAATACGAGCATATTTTAATATAGCTCTGGCTTCCATATTTATTTCCCCTTAACCTTTTTCTTTTCTTCAGAGCCAGAATGGCCTTTAAAAGTTCTTGTAGGTGCGAATTCTCCAAGTTTATGTCCTATCATATTTTCAGTGATATATACTGGAATAAACTTCCGTCCATTGTGAACAGCAAATGTAAGACCTATAAATTCAGGAACAACTGTAGACCTTCTTGACCATGTTTTTATAGGTTTTTTATCTCCTGATTCCAATGCTTTTTTAACTTTTTCCATAAGTTTTACGTCCACAAATGGACCTTTTTTAAGCGATCTTGGCACCTTTTACCTCCTTGACTCTCGCCGCTTTATTATAAATTTATCAGTTCTCTTGTTTTTTCTTGTTTTAATACCTTCTGGTTTACCCCAAGGTGTACAGGCTGGCCTTCCACCTGAAGCTTTTCCTTCTCCTCCACCTAAAGGATGATCAATTGGGTTCATAGCCACACCTCTTACAGAAGGTCTTCTTCCAAGATGTCTTGTTCTACCAGCTTTTCCAATTATTACATTTTCATGTTCAAGATTGCTTATCTGCCCTATTGTAGCAAGACAATTAACATTTATAAGCCTCACTTCTCCTGATGGAAGTTTAATATGGGCATGCTTACCCTCTTTAGCCATTAGCTGAGCTACAACTCCTGCGCTTCTAACAAGCTTACCTCCTGCGCCAGGATAAATTTCTATATTATGTATCATTGCTCCTAGAGGTATTTCCCTAAGTGGCATGGCATTGCCAACTTTTATATCAACTCCAGAGCCACTCATAATTGTATCTCCTACTTGCAAACCATCAGGAGCAAGAATGTATCTATACTCTCCATCAATATATTTTAAAAGTGCTATTCTTGCTGACCTATTTGGGTCATATTCTATACTGACTATTTTAGCTGGAATATTGTGCTTATCTCTTTTAAAATCTATAATCCTATAAAGCTTCCTATTTCCTCCGCCCTTTAACCATGAAGTTACTTTACCCTGATTATTTCTACCCTTTCTTTTTTTTATGCATAAAGTAAGGGGTTTATATGGCTCATCTCTTGTTATTTCACTGAAATCAGGGTAAGTTACAAATCGTCTTCCTGCTGAAGTTGGTTTACATCTTCTTATACCCATTTATACACCCTCTATTAGATCTAATTTTTCCCCTGCTTTCAGGGTAATTATTGCTTTTTTAGCTCTACTGGTCTTTGTAAAATGAAGTCCGACTCTTTTGACTCTCGATTTTACATTAATAACAGCTACTGTCTCAACTTTTACCTTAAATATCTCTTCAAAAGCTTTTTTAATCTGAGTTTTATTTACACTAGGATGAACTTCCACAACAACTTTATTTGTATGTTCTTTAAGATTCATCGCTTTTTCTGTAAAAACAGGTTTTTTAATTATATTATAAATATCCATCAGGAAACCCCCTTAATAGCAAGCAACTTATCCAGTCCTGGAACTGTAAATAATATTTTTTCAAATAATGCTAGATGATAAGCATTTAAGTCTTCTGCCCTTACTATACCTAGATAAGGAATATTCCTCGCAGAAAGAACTATATTTTCATCTTTATGTGGAACAATCATAAGCACAGATTTTCCCTGTAATCCTAAATTCTGTAACATTCCTACCATATCCCTGGTTTTAATTCTTTCAAGGGATAAATTATCAATCAACAAAATCTCATTATCTTTATATTTCATTGTGATAGCCTTAAACAGTGCTGTATCCCTCATCTGTTTCGAAAGCTTAATATAGTAATCTCTTGGTTTAGGCCCAAAGACAACCCCTCCCTTTCTCCACAAAGGAGATCTTATGCTTCCATGCCTCGCTCTTCCAGTATGTTTCTGTCTCCATGGCTTTTTACCACCACCAGAAACCTCAGCTCTTGTTTTTGTAGAATGAGTTCCCTGTCTCTGATTTGCCATATAAGCCACTACAGCTGAATGAACTAATGATTCAGATGCATCGTTATTAAAAACAATTTCAGGAACTTTTTTTGTACCAACAATGTCATTATTAATATTTCTTATCTCAATCTCTATCATGCCTATACCTTCCATATCTGTAAAATTCCATTTTCACCACCCGGAACAGCTCCTTTTATGAGAAGCAAATTCTGCTCCGGAACAACATCAACGATTGTTAAATTTTTTATGGTAACCCGCTCATTTCCCATATGACCAGCCATACCTAAACCTTTCCAAACTCTTGATGGATACGAACTAGCACCAATAGAACCAGGAGCCCTATTAAACATGGAACCATGTGTATCAGGACCGCCCGCAAATCTATGTCTTTTCATAACACCTTGAAACCCTTTTCCTTTTGAAATACCTGTTATACTGACAACATCTCCTTTCAAAAACACATCAACAGTAACCTTATCTCCAACATTAAGTCCTGTCATTCTAAACTCCCTTAAGAATCTGCATGCAGGAATGCCGGCCTTTTTAAAAATTCCAATAACAGGTTTTTTAATATTTTTTTCTTTTTTTACTTCCTGAAAACCAAGTTGTACAGCTTCATAGCCATCTTTTTCTTTACTTCTTACCTGTACAACCCAGCATGGGCCCGCTTCGATTACAGTAACAGGTATAAGTCTACCTTCCTCATCAAATATTTGGGTCATTCCAACTTTTCTGCCTATAATTCCTTTCATAGCTTTATCTCCACATCTACCCCAGCAGAAAGCTCTAGCTTCATGAGAGCTTCTACTGTATCAGGGGTGGGATCATGTATATCAATCAATCTTTTGTGAACTCTTATTTCAAACTGCTCTCTTGATTTCTTATCCTGATTTGTTGCTCTTAAAACTGTATATCTACTTATCTTAGTTGGTAAAGGCACAGGACCAGATATCCTGGCACCTGTCTTCTTGACAGTATCCACTATTTCTTTAACAGACTGATCAAGAACTCTATTATCATAAGCTCTTAATTTTATCCTGATCTTTTGGTCCATTTTACTCCAGCACCTCTGTAACCACACCTGCACCTACTGTTCTTCCACCTTCTCTTATCGCAAACCTCAATCCCTCTTCCATCGCTATCGGCGCTATTAACTCAGCTGTTAGATTCACATTGTCCCCTGGCATCACCATCTCTACTCCCTCTGGTAACTTTATCACTCCTGTTACATCTGTCGTCCTGAAATAAAACTGAGGCCTGTATCCATTGAAAAATGGCGTGTGCCTCCCTCCTTCTTCTTTCGTCAATACATACACTTCTGCCTTGAACTTAGTATGCGGCGTAATGCTTCCAGGCTTCGCTAACACCATGCCCCTCTCTACTTCTTCCTTGCCTATCCCTCTCAACAGTACCCCTATGTTGTCTCCTGCCCTTCCTTCATCCAGTATCTTTCGAAACATTTCTAACCCTGTCGCTACTGTCTTCCTCGTCTCCCTTAACCCTACTATCTCTACTTCATCTCCTACTTTGATTATCCCTCTGTCTACTCTGCCTGTTACTACTGTCCCTCTTCCTGATATCGTAAATACATCTTCTATCGGCATTAAAAATGGCTTGTCTACTGGCCTCTGTGGCTCTGGTATATAGCTGTCTAATGCATCCAGTAACTCTTGTATTGCTTTGTATTCCTCTGCATTGGGATCTTTGCTGCTACTTTCCAATGCCTTTAATGCACTCCCCCTTATTATCGGTATCTCATCCCCTGGAAATCCATACTTGCTCAATAGCTCCCTTACTTCTAACTCCACTAAATCCAGTAACTCAGGATCATCTACCATGTCTGTCTTGTTCATAAATACTACTATGTATGGTACCCCTACCTGCCTCGCTAATAAAATGTGCTCCCTCGTCTGCGGCATCGGTCCATCATTCGCCGCTACTACAAGTATCGCTCCATCCATCTGCGCTGCACCTGTTATCATGTTCTTTATGTAGTCTGCATGCCCAGGACAGTCTACATGCGCATAATGCCTCTTGTCTGTCTCATACTCTACATGCGATGTGCTTATCGTTATTCCCCTCGCCTTCTCCTCAGGTGCATTATCTATCTGGTCATAACTCTTAAAGTGCGCCATGCCTTTTAAATCCAGATACTTCGTTATCGCTGCCGTCAATGTCGTCTTGCCATGATCAATATGCCCTATCGTACCTACATTTACATGCGGCTTCTTCCTCTCAAATTTTGCCTTTCCCATTTCCTTCCCTCCTTATTAAATCTTTTCAATCTCGTTAAAC
>NZ_AUIU01000019.1 GCF_000423865.1 Thermodesulfovibrio thiophilus DSM 17215 | reverse complement strand
TAATGAAGAAATAAACAGGATAAAATTAATCAGTAACTATGAAGAAGCAGTGAATGCATTTGAAACTTTGTGCAATCAATTTGAAAGTAAATATTCCTCATACATAAAAATGCTTAAAACCAATAAAGAGAGATATTTATCATATAAAAAATATCCTGAGGCAATAAGAAAACACATATATACAACCAATATAGTGGAAAATATAAACAGTAAACTTGAGGGATTGAGAGTAAATCATGGTGGATATTTTCAGTCAGTAAAGACTGCTGAGATTTCTATCTATGTTATTGTAAACAGAATAATCCAGGGTAGATGGAAAAAACCCCTTACAGTATCAAAAGAGGTGTTATATGAAATTAGACAGATATTTAATTCCAGATTTACAGAATAGACACAATTTTATTGACAAGTGCCCTTTACAAAAATCAGCAGTCTCTCTCTTAAAGATTATCTCGTAGTTAGAAACCTGACTGTCTACTCCCTCAACCTTTTTTATATAAGCCCTTAAGCTTTTTTTATCAGTGCAACCACCCGTATTGATTTTTATAAAAACTCTGTGATCTTCAATTTTTAGAGCTCGTAACACTATTGTTCCCGTATCAGTCGGCAGAAATGAATAAGCCGATTTTAGTTTTATATCTGCATCATTCATGTCTTCAGCTATACCTCCCCATTCTACCAATGTAAATCCTTTTCTTTCTGGTGTCACTGTATCAGGTTCTTTTATTTTTCTGAACTGATCAGTAGCTTCAAAATAAAGTATCACTCTTATAACAGTTTGAGGGATGGGCTTTACATTTAAGCTAAGATTTCTGTCAACAAACTGTCTGTCTAACACTTTTATAATATAATATTCCGAAGTTTTTAGCTTATTTAGCCAGTAGTTTTTAAAATCAGATGCTTCATTTTTATTAAGACCAAGCAAAATTAAGTATTTATCAAACCATTCTTCAAGTCTGTCATAAGGAACTAGCCATCCTTCCTCAGGAAGGTCACAAAGATTACTAAGTTTAGCTTCATAAAATAAGTAGTCAAACTTTTCATTTATCTTGCCATCTGGTGTTACTGTTACAGACCATCCCTGATTATATTTGGGAATACTTTCTGTCATTTCTCCATTTATATTTAAACTTACATCTATTTTTTGAGTTGTCTCAGGGTATAGATAAATTGCGGGTTTTTTTAATATTCTTGGTTGTGGTGCTTTTTCGCAGGAGATTAATTTATTTTTAAAGATAGTAAAACACTTGGTCTTTTTTTCTGAAGGACAACAACTCGGATCACTTTCTTTATGAGTGAGCATATCAATAATGATTTCTGGTGGCTCAAATCTGAGAGGGGGTCCATTAAAATGTCCACCATTAACCTCCAGTTTATTGATCTCTACTCTGTCTCCTAACACAACTGAGTTTGTTTGAACAATACTGTTTTTTTTGTCATTAAAGTTGTTATTTCATAAAAACCACCACTTCCTCCTCCAGTTTGCCCAAGAATAACAACTGCATCTGATAAATTATCTCCATTTATATCTCTTATTACAAATTGATCAATCCATACATACATGTACTCTGGAAAATTTTTTTTATATTCACCATTTTTGAGTGTTACTGTATGGTTACCAAAGGTTAAATGATATGTAAAATTTTTAATCTTATTCTCTGTTACTTCGTCAGCATTAACATAATGATTTGTAATCAGATTGAATATTAAAAACAAAAAAATTAAAAATTTTTTCATTTTAATTCTCCAGCTTTATTTACAGTTCAATTTAACGCTTACTTTCACACCTATAACTAATTCCTCTTTCTTTGGTTCTGGAGCTTCAATGTTCTTAGTTTTTAGAAAAATAGGTTCAGCTCCATAAGAAGGACGCCTGATTTCATAATCTAGGTTTGAGATATAACAGGTTTTGCCAAGTTTTTTAGATACCTTTTCTGAAAAATCTTTCGCAGTATCAATAACTTCAAGCTTTAATTCATTCTCAATTTTCGCAGTATTTTTCTTGGAAACTATCCATTGTGGTTCTGACACTGTGAAATTCATTTCTTCTCCATATTTGTCTTTAAAACGTTCTAGAGTCTCAAAAATTTGATTCTGAGCATTAGCATCTTTAAGTTCAAATATATATTCAATTTCCCCTCTGTATCCCTGACATTTCTGTTTGTCTTTTTCCCACCAGCATCTTTTGTAAACAGAGTATTTTCCACCTTTATAATCTAAATTGAGATTTTTTATTGCCTTATCAATTGCACCCAGTATATTAATAGTCTCTGTTTCTTTTGGTGTTATTACACTTACCTCTAAGCGCATAGCTAAAATGTCCGGTTCTATCTCTTTTGTTTGTTCAAGGATTATGGATACATTAGTAATTTTTTCATATTTGTCCTGAGCATAAGCACAGGTAAAAAATAATGCTAGAATTATGGATAAAAATATTGTTTTTTTCATTATATTCCTCTTTTAAAACTTCTATTTAAGCACAAATGCTACTTTTGCCCCTGCAAAGAAGTTTGTTTTCTGATTAGCAGAATATATTTTTATAGCATCTTCATCAGATACCTGAACGTCAGATGGAGTTACTATACCTGCAGCTTTTATCACAAGAGGATTTGTTACACCTCTCTTTTCAAGAGCAGCTTTTGCCTTTTCAATGCTGTTTGTGTATTCTCCGCAACCTTGCTCAATAAGAACCTTCTGACTTACTTTTGAGGGGTCATAGATTGCTTCACCTTTTGAAGTGAATATTCTGTTTATAAGAGCAGGCCTGAAATTGACAGATGTTGCGTCAATTATAAGTCCATCATAATTTTCTTCAAGTTTAACAGGCTTTACTTTCAGTTCAGGATGAGATTCAACTACATTTCTCTTAATTTTCGGATCTCCAATGATTTTTTTATACATAAGGCTTCCAAATCCTTCTGGACCTGACATCCCAATCTTCACAATAACAAGAGCTACTTCTTCCTGAGAATCCCACTCTTTATAGACAACTTGCGCACCCTTGATAAATCCAGCAACTGCTGTTCTTACAATATCATACTGAAGCTCTGTATCCTTCACCAGAGTATCTCCAACAACAGCAACTCCATCAATGAGCTCTGCAAGCTGACGGTATGCAATAGTGGTGGCAGCTCTTTCAGCTGTAAGCCTTTTCTGCGCAGCTGTTTTTGCAGTTGGTGAAGGAAGCCCTTCTGCTGCAACAACTATATAATCGTTTAAAAATGCCTGCTCAGGTGAAGTTGTAATGCTGAGATTGTTTTTTCCAAGCCACTGATTGGCTTTCTCAAATGTCGAAACAATCCTATCCTGAGAAACTGGTGCTGTATCCTGCTGTGCAATTGCCAATGCAGTTATCACAAAAATTGATGAAATTAAAACTAAAAGTTTTTTCATGATGTCCTCCTTATTAGTTTTTTTATTAAATATTTAATCTTTGTTTAAACATGCGAATTGCAAGAATTGCTTCTGCTCCTGTAACAGCTTTATCAGGGTTGAACTCTCCTGACAGTTCAGCTTCCATAATTCCTCTGGTAATCATATTCATAACAGCATTGTAAATTGGCGATGTTGTTTTTACATCAGGAAAAGGCGATTTTTCATGACCAAGGAAAGCTGTTGCAATTTTTTCATCTCCTGTTAATTTTATAAGTATATCCTCCAGTATCAGAGCCATCTCTGCCTTTTTAACAATCTCATCAGGCTTAAAAAGATAAGCCTTTGTTGTTTCATCATATGTTGGCTCAAAGCCTCTTATTTTCCATTTGAGAATTGTTAATATCTCTTTTTTAAAGGGATGGTTAATTATATCCGCAGGAATAAATTCTGGTTTTATTTTTTCAATTTGAGATTGAGCAGAAATTTTTCCTGCAAAAAGTTTTTCAATTGTTAATTCATTAACAAGAAGGGCTGCTAGGTCAGCTCTTGTGATACTATCCTGAATAGCTATTTTTTTACCGACGTTCCCAATAGTAATTCCGGCTATGGCTCGGACAATTTTATCTGTTTTTTTCCATGCTCTGTCTGCTTTTTCATTCCATTTACTTTCTTTTTTTGCATTTAAAACCGCTGCAAATTTATCTTTTGCCTTTTGAAAAGCAAGAGATTCCAGATAAAATAGACCCATAAAGTAGTGAGCTGCTTCTTTACCTTGATAATAGCCAAGTTTATTTTCATCAATATTAAGATCAATTGCATCAAAATACGAACTTTCAACCTGTTCAGGAGAGTTTGTTTTCAATGCTGTATAAACTCTAATTTGAGCAATGTAGTAATCGAACTCTTCTTCAGGCTGTTTAGTCATCTTTTTGGCAAGTTTTAGTTCATTTTCAATCCGCTGGAATTCTAATGTTCTAAATTCAGTATCTTTGATTAACTTCGCTTTTTGAGCCCTTGCAATAGCAATTCCTGAATGAGCCTTTGAAAAATTCTGTTCGCAGTATAAAGCCCTTTCAAACTTTTCAATGGCTAAATCAGTTTTACCCTCTTCAAGAGCTTTCATCCCTGAAAAATAGTGATGTTCTGAATTGTCTTCCGGTAAAGTACATCTTGCAACTTCTTTTGATGCACATCCATACACTAAAAATGAAACTATAAAAACTATAAAGATAAAATATCTAGACTTCATCTTTAACCCCCTTTCATTATCCTTAACTTGAGAATACTATTAAATAAAAAGCATGTAAAGGTAATTTTCACATGAATTTTTAGTCTCAAATAATACCATTAAGAGTTTTAATTATATTCCTATTTCAATAAGTTAAACATATTTTATTATCTTTAATTTTTATTATCAGATTGCTGCTGTTTGATCTTTAAAATCTCAGATACATTTGATTCCATACTGAATAAAACCATAGTTAATTCAAGTGAGACTCTTGATGAGATGACTCCGAATATAAATATGACAGGAGAAATGGCAACAAGAATTAAACCACGCACTGAATATTTCAAGATACTTATTCCACTCATCAAAGTCATAAATGCTATAAAACCAAAAACTACAATAGCAAATATAAAAAGCAGTTTGATAACTCGAGGAGTAATAAATTTTTCAAATGAAAGATCAAAGAGTGTTTTAAAAAATCCTTTGCTTTTTTCCATAGTGTACCTTCCTTTTTAATTGAATTGAACTAGAGTTCAATATCTTTTGAAATAAATAAAAATTCGTTTTTTTCAATAAGAATGCCACGAAATTTTAAAATCTTCAAAGCTTTTGTCACAGCCTCTCTTGATGCTCCTGTACATGAAGCTAGTTCTTTGTGGGTAATTTTTTTTATTTTTATCAATCCATTTTCAGTCATCTTACTTTCTTTTTGAGCAGTATTTAAAAGAAATTTAATTATTCTTCTGCTTACATCTAAAAATGCCATGGAACTGAGCATGTCATCGGTCATCCTGATTCTATCAACTATTGCAGACAGTAGTGATATAGCAATTATTGGATTATTGTTAAGTAAAGTAAGAAATTTTTCTCTTTTTAAAATGCCAACTACAGAGTCGGCAACTGTTATAGTTGTAGCTGATCTTGGTTTGCCGTCAAGAAGACTCAGTTCTCCAAAAAAATCTCCTTTTTTTAAAATATTTAGCATAAGTTCTTTACCTTCAGGATCGATGAGACATGCTTTCACGGCTCCTTCAAGAACAATATACAGATCTGTACTTTCATCTTCCTGATAAAATATAGTTTTCCCTTTTTTTAGTTTGTTTATATTGAACTCATTAGAAATTTTCAATAGATGTTCTTCGGAAAGAGCCTTAAAAAGAGGTATTTCTTTTAAAATCTGAATAATTTCATTCTTTAACATACTAAACTTTATCAAAAAATTTTGGAGCAGTCAAGGTATTTTTTATTCTTAGAATTTATTGACCATAACATTTAAAATTTATTAAAAAACAGAGTTCAAAAATTCAGAGAATATAAATCTCAAAATCAGGTAAATTATTTAACTCAACTTCAGAATATGCTTTTTTTAAACAATTTAGATAAAGCCTCAAAAAATTGTCTTTTTGTGAGAAAGGTTACAGGTGATGCCTAATTTTTCTTTATAGTTAATATATACCACTTTTCATTTTTATAAGGGTCCAAAATTACTTTTTCTACTGTTGACCATGGAATAATCTCCGGAGAAATTATTTTATTTTTTTGTGCATAACTCAATAATTCATTTTTATTTTTTACTACTTTAACAGGTTTATTATAATAAAAAACCATCAGAGGATTTTCTTTTTCCCAGAAAACGATATTGTGTGTATTTATTATGCTATTTTTTAACAACTCAATTTTATATGATCTTTCTTTAAGATTATAAATTTCTACAATGAAATAAGCCAAAAAAGTGACGGAAAATATAATAAGAGAAAGATTTTTTAAAAATCTGTATGAGTAATATTTTGAGAGCATAATCAGAAAGACTAAAGACCATAATGGATATAAATAAAGTAAATATTTATCATACTTCTGTCCAGTAAAGCTTAATAAAATTACAGGTATCAATGCTAAAACTAACACGAAACCTAATTTTTTATCTTTTAATTGCTTTAAAAACTCTTGTTTGAATTTGATTATACTTACAAAAAGTAAAAGAAAATAAGGACAGAAATTAACAATTAATGCTTTAAAGTAATAATAAAATGGAGATTTCTCAGAAGCGGTAAGTCTGTCACCTATATCTATACCTAAAAATTCATCAAAAAATGCACTTCCAAATTTTAAATAAGCAGAAGCATACCAGGGCAGTATAATTAAACAAGAGACAAGCCAACCTAAAGGATATATTAATAAGTTGAAAATTTTCTTTTCCTTGTATAACAATCCATAAATTATTAAAGCTGGAATAATAAACCAGTTTAATGGACCTCTTATCATGAAAGTCAGTCCAAGAAATAGATAAAACATCATTCTATAACGATCTGAATTCTTTTTAATATAGAGATAGCCACTGCATATCATAAAAAAGCTAAATAATATAAATAATGGCTCTAAATCAATGCGCGAAATAAAACTTAAAAATCTGTATGAGCCAAACAGTATCAAAAAACTTAAAATGACTTTATTTAAATCCTTTTCTAAAAAAAAGTATAAACTTATTGCTAGAAGAATATAACAAAAAATGGAAACTAACCTTAAAGAAAAAACTTCGCCATTTTCAAGAAAAGAAAATAGTTTAAAGAATGGAATACTTATCCATGTTGACAGAGGTGGTTTGGTGCAGTAGGGTACTCCATTATAAGTTGGAAACCAAAAAGAGCCATTTGAGGTTTCTTTTACTATAAGAGCTTTTCGTGCTTCTTGATAAGATTCAATAGGTTGAAAATACGATTTAATAATAATTATCGAAATTATTACTAAAATTAAAAGTAAAAAATTTTTTTGATTTATCATGTTTACATTTTCTTAGTTTATAACAAATTTAATATACAGGTATAAAATAAATTAAATTTGTTATTAACATGCTCTTATAAAGAAAGATAATCAACAAAGTTTCCACTTCTGTTATTGTCGTATTTTTTTAATTTTCATTGCTCACTACTACAAAGGCAATTGCATGGTTTTGTTCATGAGATATAGATAGAAAAATTCTTTCCCTGAATGCTTCTGGCAAAACGATATCCGGTGAACCGTCAACATTGCTAATAATCTCAATATCTTTAAGTCTTAATCCAGCCGATTTTCTAAATGCTTTAATTAAAGCTTCTTTAGCTGCAAAGCGGGCTGCAAGATGAGGAAATGGATTTGAATGTCTGAAACAGTAATGAATTTCTCTTTCATTAAAAACTCTATTTAAAAATCGCATGCTGAACTTTTCATAAAGCTTTTTAATTCGTTCAACCGAAACAATATCTACACCAATACCTGCAATCATTCAGAAACAGCCCAACTTTTAGGGATAAAGATATTTTCAAAAGTGTAAAGTGCATATCTATCTGTCATTCCGGCAATGAAATCACATATTTTCCTGTGTAGCTCCTGTTCTGAAAGTTCATTCGCTCTTATAAGATCAGGATGTTCAAGATAGTGATTATAAAGGCATGAAAGCATTTTTTTTGCCTTTTCAAACTCTTTTATAACACTGTCATTATAGTAAACTCTTTCAAAGAGAAAATCACGAAAGCGATAAACCATTTCTTCAATTCCTTCGGATAGTAATATCTTTTCATAATTGTTATCTATAGTTGTAAAAATGACATCTCTGACCATTGTGTCTATTCTTTTAGAATGCCTGTTACCAAAAACCTTTAAAAATTCCTCTGGTATATCATTTTTTTTAATTATTCCAGCTCTTAGGGCATCATCAAGGTCATGATTGAGATAAGCAATCACATCAGCAACTCTTACAATCTGTCCTTCAAGAGTAGCAGGTTCTTCACTTAAGATTTCTCCTCTTCCCTTTGAATGTTTAAGAATTCCGTTTCTTACCTCAAATGTAAGATTTAGACCCTTGCCATCTTTTTCCAGGATATCAACAACTCTCAGGCTCTGTTCATAATGTTCGAAACCTCCTGGATGAAGTTGTCGAAGTATTGCCTCTCCTGCATGACCGAATGGAGTGTGTCCAAGATCGTGTCCAAGTGATATTGCCTCTGTAAGATCTTCGTTAAGTCGCAAAGCCCTTGCAATTGTTCTTGCTATCTGTGAAACTTCAAGTACATGAGTAATGCGAGTTCTGTAATGGTCACCCTGAGGAGAGAAGAAAACTTGAGTTTTGTGTTTAAGACGACGGAATGCCTTACTGTGTATTATTCTATCTCTATCACGCTGAAAAGGAGTTCTCACATCATCCTCTATCTCTGGTTTAAGTCTGCCCTTTGTCTTTGAGCTCAGACAGGCTTTTGGATGAAGTATTTTTTTTTCTACTTCCTGATACTGTTTAGCTAAATTCATATAGTTAAAGATTGTTTTACAGCTATCACAATCAGAGGAATCTCTTTTTCCTGAATGGTTCTTGCATCAAAAATAACCAAATCATCCTTTATTCTTGCAATTACAGGTGGTTCTGCTTGTCTCAATTTCTTTGTAAACTCCTGCGGTACTTGATTAGGCTTTACTGCAACAACATAAGTTTTTACACCGGATTCTGGAAGAGAGCCTCCACCTGGCATGGAAATATCTTCTTTAGTGTAAGCGTAAATTCCCTCTTTTTTTAGTCTTTTACATAGTGTTGTTGCTCTCTTTTTTATTGATTCTGTATCCTCCAGGATCATTCTTAATGTGGGAATTTGTTCTATAGCTTTCCTTTCATCAAGATATAGTCTTAGAGTTGCTTCAACCGCTGCAAGAGTCATTTTATCAACTCGTAATGCACGCATAAGAGGATTTTTTGATATTATTTCAATAAACTCAGATTTTCCCAGGATAAATCCAGCCTGAGCTGAGCCAAGAAGCTTATCTCCGCTGAATGTCACTATATCAGCACCTTCTGATAAAATGTGCTGAATTGAAGGCTCATCATGAAATCCGTACTTTTTAAGATCAATAAAACAGCCACTTCCGAGGTCAACCATAACTGGAATTTCTTTTTCTTTACCGAGTGTCACAAGGTTGCTTACTGAGACTTCTTCTGTAAAACCGGTAATTTTGAAGTTAGATTTATGCACTTTAAGCAAAAGAGCCGTATTTTCATTTATTGCAGAGGCATAATCACTGATTCGCGTTTTATTAGTTGTTCCAACTTCCTTTAGCACCGCTCCTGACTGAGCCATGACATCAGGAATTCTAAATGAACCGCCAATCTCAACGAGCTCTCCACGAGAAACTATCACCTCTTTTCCTCTGGCGAGACTGTTAAGACATATAAAAACAGCTGCAGCATTATTATTCACAACAACCGCAGAAGGAACATCAACAACTTTTTTTATTGCATTAACAATGTGAGAGTATCTTTTTCCTCTTTGTCCCTTTTCAAGATCATACTCAAGATTTGAGTATGATGTGGCAGTCTCAACTACATGCTTTATTGCTTCTTCAGCAAGAATTGCTCTGCCAAGATTTGTATGGATCACTACTCCTGTTGCATTTATAACTGACGTAAGAGAGTACTTTTTATTTCTATTAATTGTCTCTTTTATCTCTCCAACTATTTTCTTTTTATCAATTACTGTAATAGATCCACTTAGAATATTATCTCTCCATCTATCAAGAACTGCTCTTACGCATTCAAGAACAACAGGATGTGGATGCTTGTTTAAAAGCTGTTGTATGTCTTCATTTTTTAAAATTCTATCAACGGATGGAATATGTCTTAAAAGCTCGCTTTTATTCAGTATGAAATCTCCTTTTAATCTTTAAGCTTTTCTTCAATCTTTGCGATTCTTACATTAAGCTCATTAATCAGTGATTTCAGATTGTCAACTTCATCCCTGGTTGGCAAGTTCATTCCTTGCAGGGTTTTCTGGATTATTTCTTTAATGCTCTCTTTGAAATTTTCCTTAGCTTCTTCAGACTTTGATATGAACTCATTGATTACTTTTGCTGCTTCAGAATCACTCATCTTGCCTTTTTTTACAAGCTCAGATACAAAATCTTTTAACATCTCCTGCATGCCAAAACATGCAAAAATCATATTTTTAAATAATTCATTTAATGCCATAAGCCCTCCTAATGCTTTTTAATCATTTTATAAAATATTTCTACTACCTTATTCACATCATCTCCATCAGGACATCCACCCTGTGCCATATCAGGTCTACCACCACCTTTTCCGCCAACTGTCTGTGTTATCTGTTTTAAGATTTTCCCTGCATCGTATCTATTTGTGATATCGCTGGTAACAGAAAGGAGTAATACAGCCTGTCCATTGACTTTTGAAATCAGTAAAATCACTGCTGGATGCAGTTTTTCTTTAAGTTTATCTGACAGTGTTCTCAGAGATTGAGCATCCATACCTTCAAGCTTTACAGCCAGAGCTTTCACTCCATCCACTTCTTTTGCTTTCTTAATAATGTCATCGAGATTCTGACTTACAAGTTTGTTTTTCAATGTATCAATCTCTTGTTGTTTTTCTTTAAGCTCTGTTATAAGTCTTTCAACTGCTCTGACGGGTTCTGCTGATTTGAGCATTGAAGATATATCCTGTAACTGTTCTCTAATTGCGGTTACATACCTGAATGCCTCCATGCCTGTTATAGCCTCAATTCTTCTTATTCCTGATGCAACAGAGCTTTCTGAAACTGTATAAAAACTCCCGATTTCGCCTGTGTGACTGCAGTGAGTTCCTCCACAAAGTTCTTTGCTGAATCCAAGAATCTTAACCACCCGCACAACATCTTCATATTTATCTTCAAAAAGTGCTATAACACCCTCATTTAAAGCTTCCTGAAGAGATTTTGTCTCTATCTGAACCGGTAGATTTTCCAATATCTTTTCATTGACGATAGCTTCAATTTCTCTTAATTGTGTATCATTGACTGCTTCAAAATGTGTGAAGTCAAATCTAAATCTGTCAGGTGCAACAAGTGAACCAGACTGTTTTATATGGTCACCTAGCACTGTTCTTAATGCACTGTGAAGTAGATGAGTTGCGGTGTGATTTCTCATTATTGCTTTTCTTTTTTCAATATCAATCTTTGCAAAAACTTTATCTCTTTCCTTGATAACCCCTTCAATTACTCTAACTTTATGACTGTGTAACCCAGAGATTTTTTTTGTATCGAAAACTTCTAACCTGCCAGTCGGTGCAAAAATTACTCCTGTATCACCAACCTGACCTCCTGATTCAGCATAAAATGGAGTTTTGACAAGAAAAACTTCACCTTCCTCCCCTTTCTGAAGAGCTTTGACAACTTTACCGTTCTTTACAATTGCGTATACAGTGGTTTCTACCTCATAGTCTGTATATCCGATGAATGTAACATCTTCTGGCTTTACCTTTAAAACCTGTTTGTAAACTTCACTTACACCTACTTCTTCACCTTTTTGTGCTGCTCGTGCACGCTTACGTTGTTTATCAAGTTCACGCTGGAAACCTGTTTCATCCAGTGAAAGTTCACTGTCAGCAGCCATTTCCTTTATTAAATCAAATGGTAATCCGAATGTATCATAGAGTCTAAAAATATCTTCTCCTGGAATTATTTTCGAACCTGTTTTTTTAAGATTCACAAGAATTCCGTCAAAAACCTGCTGTGCTTTTTCAAGACTCTGCATGAAACGTTCTTCTTCTATTTTTATAATTTTTTCAACTCTCATTTTTTCAGATAAAATCTCAGGATAAGCTTCTCCAAGTATTGCTGTAACAGGTTCAACAAATCTGTAAAAAACAGGCCTGTCATACCCAAGAAGTTTTATATGTCTTGCAGCTCTTCTTATAATTCTTCTTAAAACATATCCTCTGCCTTCATTTGAAGGAATCAATCCTTCAGCTATCAGAAATGTTGTTGCTCTTATATGGTCTGCAATTACTTTTATTGAAATATCGGTTTTTCTATCCTTTTTATAATTGACATTTAACAATAAACAAATTTCAGAAATAATGGGAGAAAAGAGGTCGGTATCAAAATTTGTTTCTTTACCCTGTGTCACAGCTGTAATTCTCTCAAGGCCCATTCCAGTATCAATGCTTGGCTTTGGAAGTGGTGTGAGATTGCCTTTTTCATCCCTGTTGTACTGCATGAAAACAAGATTCCACAGTTCAAGGAATCTATCGCAGTCACATCCAACAGAGCAGTCAGCACGATGACATCCAAATTCTTCACCCTGGTCAATTATTATCTCTGAACATGGTCCGCATGGACCTGTATCTCCCATCTGCCAGAAATTGTCTTTTTCTCCGAGTGGAACAATTCTTTCTCGTGAAAGTCCTATATCCTTTTCCCACAGCTGAGCAGCTTCATCATCGTTTTTGTATATTGAAACCCATAACTTCTCCTTCGGGAGCTTGAAATACTCTGTTAGAAGTTCCCATGCGAAAATAATTGCCTCTCTTTTAAAGTAATCACCAAAAGAGAAATTACCTAGCATCTCAAAAAATGTGTGATGCCTTGCAGTGAATCCAACATTTTCAAGGTCACTATGTTTTCCGCCAGCACGCATACACTTCTGACAGCTTGTAGCTCTACTATAATGTCTCTTCTCTTCCCCAAGAAAAATTCTTTTAAAAGGAACCATTCCTGCATTTGTAAAAAGAAGTGTTGGATCATCTCGTGGAATCAGTGGAGAGCTATTAACAAGTTCATGTCCCTTTGAGATGAAGTAGTCCAGAAATAGCTGTCTTATTTCAGAACTTTGCATTTATTACTCCTCATTGACAATTTTCCTGTCATTGCTGCTTATGATGTTTGTGAGTTTACCATCGACAAAAATAAGCCTTGATTTTAAAATTCCAAGAGAAGAAGAATAAACCCATTCCTCCCTCTGCTTACCTTTTTCAGGAGTGAGAACTCTTGTAGAGGAAGGTGGTCCCCATGCATATCTTACCTGTTCTTTTGTCATTCCAAGAGATATTTCTCCCTTAGCAATTCTTTCCTGAATCTCAGGTGGATAGTCTTTAATTTCCTCAGAGGTATATCTTACAGGAGAAGAAGCACAACCAAAAATAAAAACTGCAACGAATAAAACAATTAAAAATCTCATTTCAACTTCCTCCTTTCTCAAATGATTTTAAACATTTATTAACTGTATCCCATAAAAATCCTCTTTTGAAGTAGTCCAGAAATAGCTGTCTTATTTCAGAACTTTGCATCTATTACTCCTCATTGACAATTTTCTGCTCATTGCTTATGATATATGCTAATTTACCATTAACAAAAATAAGCCTTGATTTTAAAATTCCAAGAGAAGAAGAATAAACCCATTCCTCCCTCTGCTTACCTTTTTCAGGAGTGAGAACTCTTGTAGAGGAAGGTGGTCCCCATGCATATCTTACCTGTTCTTTTGTCATTCCAAGAGATATTTCTCCCTTAGTAATTCTTTCCTGAATCTCAGGTGGATAGTCTTTAATTTCCTCGTAGGTATATCTTACAGGAGAAGAAGCACAACCAAAAATAAAAACTGCAACGAATAAAACAATTAAAAATCTCATTTCAACTTCCTCCTTTCTCAAATGATTTTAAACATTTATTAACTGTATCCCATGAAAATCCTCTTCTTAGGAGAAAACCTGCTATTTTTGCCTTTTTCTTCTCAACTGATGCATCTTTTATTAGATACTTTTTTCGTTCAATAAGTCGCAACGCTATATTAGTTTCATCAATATCAGGAAGAGTATCAATAAGTTCTTTATGAATTCCTTTTTTCATTAAATAATTTTGCAACCCAATTTTCCCAAGAAATCTATCTTCAGCTATTTTCTCTGCTTTATGTACAAATTTCCTGTCATCTATAAATCCTTTTTGCTTCAGATATTGGATTGTTTCAGTTATATCTTTCTCAGAAATACCTTTTTTTTCAAGACGTTTTTTAATTTCTTCTTCTGTTCTATCTCTCTGGCTAATCAACCTTATTGCGATTTTAAGTGCCTCATTCAGTTGTGTTTTCACCTTCCTGAACCTTTGGCTGTTTTAATCCATATGCCTCAACAACTTTTTTATAAATTTCATTAAAGATTTCTGGATGTGTTTTTAAATATTCCTTTGAATTTTCTCTTCCCTGAGCAATCCTGGAGCCATTATAACTATACCATGCACCAGATTTCTCTATAATTCCCTTTTCTACTGCAAGATCAAGAACCTCACCAGTTTTTGAAATTCCCTCATTGAAATAAATATCAAACTCTGCCTGTTTGAATGGAGGCGCAACCTTATTTTTAACGACTTTAACTCTTACTCTTCCACCTGTTGCTTCCTGACCTTCTTTAAGCGTATCTATTTTTCTTATATCAAGCCTCATTGATGCATAAAACTTCAATGCTGTTCCACCTGGAGTTGTTTCTGGATTTCCAAACATAACCCCTATTTTTTGTCTTATCTGGTTAATAAACATAACAGCTGTCTGAGACTTTGATATTGCTGCTGTCAGTTTTCTCAATGCCTGACTCATAAGCCTGGCCTGGAGCCCTGGAAGACTGTCTCCCATCTCTCCTTCTATCTCAGCTTTTGGAACAAGAGCAGCCACTGAATCAACAACTATAATGTCAACCGCACCACTACGAACAAGAGTTTCCGTTACCTCTAAAGCCTGTTCTCCTGTATCAGGCTGGCTTATAAGAAGATTTTCTATATCAACACCAAGTTTTGAGGCATAATTAACATCAAGGGCATGTTCAGCATCTATAAAAGCAGCAATTCCACCCATTCTTTGTGCTTCTGCAATGGCATGAAGAGCAAGTGTTGTTTTACCAGATGACTCAGGACCGAAAATCTCTATAACCCTTCCACGAGGATATCCACCAACACCTGTAGCTATATCAAGTGATGTTGAACCTGTTGGAATAACCTGAACCTCCTGAGCTTCCTTTGTCCCAAGACGCATTATAGCACCCTTGCCAAAATTTTTTTCAATTTGAGATATAGCAATTTCCAATGTTTTTAACTTTTCTTTGTTCATAAAACACCTCTTAAACTTTTTTTTATTATACCATTTATCTATTTGGTCAAAGGAAACCGTTCTAAAACCGAATAAATTGAGCCATGTGGAGTTAATGTGCTCTTCATTAAAACAAACTCTTTTACGTTGAATTGATAATCAGAAATTCCTTCCTTTAAAGCAACGGACTGGATTTTATTTTTAAAATTTTTCTCAATCTTTTCAAATAAGTATTTACCATTTCTAAAATTTTTAACTCTTGCAAGAGTTATATGAGATTTGAAGTTTCTTGTTTCTCTTTGGAAACCTGATTTTTCCAGATTTTCTTCAATCTTTTTTACCAGTTCTATGAGAGCAGAGTTATTTTCTATACCCATCCATATTACTCGTGGCTTTAAAGGATCAGGAAAGACACCAGGATGGGTTATCTTAAGAGTAAAAGAGGAAGTTTCATCTGCAATGCTTATTAAAGTCTGTTTTATTTCAGAAATTAACATTTCTTCAATCTCTCCAAGAAATTTTAAGGTAATATGAAAGTTATCCTTATGAACAATGCTGATTCCTTCAAGCAGAGTTTTAACTGGCATGAGTTCTGTAAAAAAACTTCTTATATTTTCAGGGACCTTTATGGCTATAAAAGTTCGCATAAAATATCATAACATCAAAAAAATTCTCAATAAAAGATTTGTCATCAAACCGGCTATTATGTCATCCATCATAATTCCTATTCCACCACTTAATTTTCTTTCAATCTGTCTTATTGGAGTTGGTTTTATAATATCAAAAAAACGAAAAAAAACAAAACAAGCAATTAAAGTCTGCCAGTTAACAGGAAGAAAAATCACAGATGTACAATAACCTGCAAATTCATCAATTACAATATATGAAGGATCTTTTTTCTTTGTTTTTTCTTCAACCTTCTTAGATGCAAGAATACCTAAAAAAAACGAAATTATTAATATATATATAATTAAAGTATCGGAGGGCTTAGTCAGGCCGATAAAAATCATAGCAAAAGCTGAAGCCACAGTTCCTGGAGCAATAGGAAAGTATCCAATAAAAAAAACTGTTGCAATTAGTCTATAAAACACTGATGATTCTAACATATCCATTTATCATTTTTTAATATAGGGATTATTTTTATATAATTTTGAATAATATTTTACAGTCATTTTTCAGCTTATTGCTGTGCCTTTTCTGATGAAATTAAGGAAAATGTTACACTAAAAAATTATATTGCCTTTAAAATTAACATGTTAGCATGGAGTCAACTATAAAGAATGTTTCTTAACACGGAAATAGGATTTATGAGAGAGCATAGCAAAGATGGTTCTGAGAAGCTTATGTGCGGTAGTCATAACTGCCTTTCTGAATGGCAGTCCTTCATTTCTTCTTCTGAGAAAATAAGCTCTGAAGACATGATTAACCCTTATAACATTGACTGTTATGATGTAAATCACTCTTGTAAAATGTCTGTTACCTCTTTTAGAGATTTTGCTTTTGCCTTCAAACTTGCCAGATTGATACACAGAAGGGTCTATGCCTGCATAGGCAATCAATTTTTTATGAGACTGAAAGTTGTCAATTTTCCCCACTTCAGCCAAAAAAGTGGCAGCAGTTGTTGTATCAATTCCGTCAATGGAGGTAAGGATTTGAAGGTCCTCAAGCATAATAGATTGGCAGTAAGAGGAAAGCAACTCAGTAATTTCATTCAGTCTTTCCATAAGATGAAGCAAGGTAGAGATTTTTCCTCTGAGTATGATCTCTTTAGCTATGTTTGTAGAAGCCACAGAAGACTGAGCAGTTTTGATTATGGTTTCTACAGAGACAGAGATTTTTCTGCCCTGGCAGGAGCTCTCAAGAGCCTTAGCTATAAGGTGGGATTTAGATTCTCTGATAGTTCTTGCAGAAGGAAACTTCATGAGGAAGTTAAGCATAGTAAGGGTGAAGACATTACAGATGGATTCCAACTCAGGGAAGAGCAGTTGAAGGAGCCTTTTAATTTCATTTTTTATAGAGGCAATAAGGTTACACAGATATTCTCTTTCCCTTGCGATATCTCTGAGCTCTATTATATCTTGAGAGGAAGAGAACTGCTCAATTTGGTTTTTATGGACAAGGAGGAATTTAGCGATGGTAAGGGCATCTTTTCTGTCTGTTTTGGTTTTTCTGAGAGAAAGTTTAGAGAAATTGGAAATAAGCAAGGGGTTAATGATGATAGTTTTGATGCCTTTGTTGGAAAGGAAGGAGAACAGATTAATATGGTAACAGCCAGAGGATTCCATACCAACTATAACAGAGGAGAGTACATTGCAGGAAGAAATGATAGCGTTGTAGAGTTCAGAGAAACCAGAAGAATCCATACTGGCAGACAGGGAAAAACAGACATTACCGTTCAGATCAACAGTAGAAACGGAGAAAGAGTCTTTGGAGATATCAATACCTATGAAGATTTTAAACATAATAGCACCTCCAGAACTTGTTTGGACAGAGCAGGGGATGCCTCCCGACCAATCCTCCAAGGTGACACGAGGGTTTAGTGACCCAATCAACCTATAATGGCTTTGGGAGGCAGGGAACAAACTCCTCGAAGGGTTCACTGACCCAGGTAAATAGAGTTCTCCTGCCTGTCTTCTTTTGTTTTATATGGGTAAAACCCATGTATATAAATTTTATAACACAAATTCTTAGTAGGAGGATAAATTATGAAAACATGGTTTGTTTATGTATTTGGACGCTGGATTGTTCTTTCTGGCATAGCTGGAGCATTACTACAATTTTTATTGAGTGATTATTTGGGAATTCACACTATTCCTGCATTTCTGCTTAATCAGTTTTTACTTGCCAATGTTTTTTGGTTTATTGACAAAGCAATATTTAAATCTCATTTTAAAATTCCAGCATTCTATCCGCTCTGGCAGATTAGAGAAAATGTAAGATGTGTTGATTGCGGACAGATATGTGAAGGTTACAGAGTTGTTAAAACAAAAAACTATGACAGATTGAATGATCCTGAACCTGAATTCAGATGTAAAACCTGTCGAGAAAAAAAATTAGAAGAATTAAGGAAAAGAGGCGTTGAAATATAAAATAAAAAAGGTTGGAGAAGATTAATCTTCTCCAACCTTTTAATTAAAGAAAGCTTTTACTGTTTCTTGTCAGTTTTCTTCTCGTCTTTCTTCATATCTTTTTTCTCAGCTTTCTTTGCTGCGGTTTTCTTTACGCTTTTTGCTGTAAGCTTTCCGTCTTTCTCGGAATATTTTACTGCAACCTTGTCACCAGCTTTAACATCTTTAATCTGTTCGTCAGTTACTCCTATTGTGAGTTCCTGTTTTGCGCTTTTTACTGTGACGGTTTTGCCAACTGTGTCAACAGCTGTAACCTCACCTGTGATACTTTTAACTGTTTCCTTAGCAGGTTTTTTTGCTGGTTCAGCTGGTTTTGCTGGTTCAGCTGGTTTGGCAGCAGGCTGCTGAGCAAATGCTGCTGTTACTGTAAGAGCGAACACCAAAGCCATTACTACTGCTATAATTTTCTTCATCTTATTCTTCACCTCCTTTCTTTTTTAATTTTTTACTAAAGGGATTTCAGTTTTTAGCTCCATACCTTATGGAGTTAATCAAGTTTGATGCCATATTAAAACCCTTTGTTTTATAAATTATTTTATATTTACAGTTATTAATTAGATTCGTCATTTCACAAAGTTTTTCGTCATTTCACGAATATTTTCTGAAAGTCCGAATTTTTTCAATCTATACCAGAATGTATCATAACTCATGCCCAGTAGTCTAGCAGCCTGTGCAATAACAAAATTTGATTTAATCAATGCTTTTTTTAATAGTTCTTTTTCAAGTTCTTCATAATTTATGCCCTCATCAGGTATATTGATATCAAAAATATTTTTGCATTTTGTAACTTTTAATTCATCCTGAATATCATCAATTGTAATTTTATCTTTGTCGCATATTATTATTGCTCTTTCAATAACACTTTCAAGTTCTCTTATATTGCCAGGCCATGAATAATTTAAAATTGCCTCCATTGCTTTTTCATCTATTCCATTAATTCGTTTACCAAATTCTTTAGAATATTTTTCTATGAAAAAGTGAACAAGATCTGGAATATCCTCTTTTCTTTCTCTCAGTGCTGGAAGTTCAACTGTTACAACCTTCAACCTGTAGTAAAGATCTTCTCTGAAACGATTACTTACAACTTCATCAGCAAGGTTTTTGTTGGTTGCTGCAATAATTCTGACATCAACTTTTATGATATCCTTTCCTCCTATTCTTCGTATCTCTTTATCCTGAAGCACTCTGAGCAGTTTAGATTGTGTTGTAATCGGAAGTTCAGCAATCTCATCGAGGAAAAGAGTACCTTTATCAGCAGCTTCAATGAGCCCTATTTTTCTTGTATTTGCTCCAGTAAAAGCGCCTGCTTCGTATCCAAAAAGTTCACTCTCAATTAATGTCTCAGGTATTGCTGCGCAGTTTATTGCAATAAATGGTTTATTCTTTCTTGGCGAATTGTAATGAATTGCTCTTGAAATAAGTTCTTTACCTGTTCCGCTTTCTCCATATATAAGCACAGTAGCATTTGTCGGAGTTACTTTTTTAACTATATCAATGATCTGAAGCATTTTTTTAGATTTGACTATAATTCCATCAATTTTAAATTTATCGTAAAGTTCCTTTCTAAGCATCAGATTCTCTTTAATCAGATTCATTCTCTCTTCTGCTTTTCTTACAGTAACAAGAAGTACTTCTTTATCAAGAGGTTTTGTGAGATAGTCAAATGCGCCTTTTTTAATAGCATTCACAGCAGAGGATATTGTACCAAAAGCAGTGATCACAATTACAGCAGGTCGAAATGGTTCATCCGGAAGATTATTGAGGATCTCCATTCCATCCTGACTTCCAAGCTTAAGATCAGTGAGGATTATTTCAGGAAACGATTCATTAATTATTTTTCGTGCTTCCTCTATACAAGAAGCAGAGTGAACATTATACCCTTCCTCAGAAAGAATGGTTAACAGAATCTCTCTCTGCAAAATCTCATCATCAACTATAAGTATTGTTGTCATATCTTTATATGTTAAACCGGTATATAAATTTTTACTTCACTACCATTACCTTGCCTGCTTGAAAACTCTATTTTACCTCCATGTTCCTCAATAACTCTCTTTGATAACGGAAGCCCCAGCCCGAGTCCTCCTTTTTTCGTTGAGAAAAATGGCTCGAAAATTTTATCTATATACTCTTCAGGTACTCCAGATCCAGTATCAGATATTTTTATCAACAGATTGTCTTCTGAAAGTTCTGTTTTGATAAAAAGATTTTTCATATCCGAATCTTTCATGGCATATAATGCATTTGTAATTATATTCAAAAAGCAACTTTTTATCAAATCTACATCAAGATTAAGAGTAAAATCAACATCATAGTCTTTATAAATATTAATCCCATATTTTGATGCGGTCGCTTCAACAAGCGAAACAACATCTTCTATTATCTCTATGATACTTGCAAGTTTTTTGTTCAATTTTAGAGGTCTTGTATATTCAAGATATTCTGTAATTAAATTATTAACTCTGTAAATTTCCTGTTTCATATTCTCAAGAAGCTTTATGTAGTTGTCAGAGTCCAATTCTTGTTTTTGTAACTTTTCTATTAGATGATCTATGCTTAAATTGATGAAATTAAGAGGATTTCTTACTTCATGAGCAATTGTTCTACTGAGTTGCCCAATTGCTGATAGATGTTCTGCTTCTCTAAGTCTTTCATGTAAAATCTGGTTTTCCTGAAGTTTCTGAATCATGAAGTTAAAACTTTCTGCTATCTTACCTATTTCATCCTTTCTCTTAATATTAAGTCTATATTTAAAATCTCCCTGAGCAACTTTTTTTGCAGCCTCAGTTAGAGTATTAATTGGTTTAGTATATCTTAAAGAAATAATATAGGTAACCACTATACCTATAAAAAATATCATTAAAGTTGTAAGAATTCTTTTAAGTGCATTTGTTTTTAAAATATGAGAAAAATCATCTTTATTGATTCTTAGATGAATGTACCCATACTGAACATTGCCTGCTATTACAGGAATTATCACATTATAAACATTCTCTTCTTCAAATACAGGCTCGCCAAGCTCTGCTTTAATAATTAACTCCTTTTTACTATGAGTTATGGGTTTCCCTATGTTTTGAGGGTTTGTGCTTGCTATAATCTCCTGAGTATTGCTTATGATGGATACTTCTCTTATTCCTTTTGTATTAAGCTTTTTTAAATACTCTGTAAGTTTATTTGACCCTCCTTTAGTAACTTCTTCAACTCCTATTTGAATAGCCTTTGTAAGGTCAGCAGTTTGCCGTTCTATTTCCTTTAATAGTTTTTTTTCGGTTTGACTATAAAATATATATAAACTGAACATTAAACTAAAATTGAGTAATAATAAAATGAGTATCAGTTTCCACCTTAAAGAAAGTCTATCAAGGATATTCATAATCATGTATAATGTATTATATTATGCTTACAGCAAGAATATCATCTGTTTTTAAAAAAATAACTTATGCAGCATTAAGATCAGGCAGAAATCCCGAGGAGATTAAACTGATAGCAGTAACAAAATCTCAACCAATTGATAAAATAATAGAATCGGTTGATCTTGGGTTAAGAGTTTTTGGAGAAAACAAAGTTCAGGAAGCGAAACAGAAAATTGAAAAACTTAATGAATTTAATTTTAATATTAAATGGCATATGATAGGACATCTTCAGAGCAATAAAGTAAAAGAGGCTGTAAGACTTTTTGAAATAATTCATTCAGTAGATTCAGACAAACTTGCAATATTAATAGATAAAGAGGCAAGTAAAATTAAAAAAATTCAGAGAGCTTTAATTCAGGTCAAGTTATCTGAGGAAGAAACAAAATATGGGATTAACGAAGATGCAGTAGAAGAAATATTGGAACTATCTAAAAAGCTTAAGTATTTACAAATTGAAGGACTGATGACAATTCCACCATATTTTGTAACCCCTGAAGATACAAGACCCTATTTTAGAAAACTCAGGCAAATAAAAGAAGAGCTATCTCAAAAAGGATATCCATTACAAGAACTTTCAATGGGAATGTCTAATGATTTTGAAGTAGCAATAGAAGAAGGATCTACTATGGTAAGAATAGGCACAGCCATTTTTGGACCAAGAATAAATTGAGGAGGGAAAATAAAATGACAGGCTTTATTGGTGGAGGAAATATGGCAGAAGCTCTTATAAAAGGGCTTGTTAAAGATGGGAAAAAAAACATTATCGTATCTGAACCAGTTGAAGAAAGAAGACGATATCTTGAGAACTGTTACGGAGTTAAAACAACGGCTTCAAACATAGAAGTGGTCAATTCATCAACAATTATTGTGCTGGCCATAAAACCACAGAATATAAGAGAGGTTCTTGAAGAAATTAAAGATCTTGTTTCTGAAAAACATATTATTGTGTCAATAGTTGCTGGAATTTCTCTTAATTTTATTAAGCAATATCTTAAAACAGACAAACTTATCAGAGCAATGCCAAATTTTGCAGCAACAGTAGGTGAATCAATGACGGTTCTTGCTTTATGTGAGTGCCTTGAGATGAAAATTTTAGCTCCGGTAAGAGATATTTTCATGAGTGTTGGAAAAGTGCTTACACTTCCTGAAAGTTATATGAATCTTGTTACTGCCTTATCAGGAAGCGGACCTGGATTTTTGTGCTATATAGTGGAACAGTTTATAAATGTAGCAACAGAGCTTGGATTTTCTGATGATATTGCAAAAGAACTTATAGTTCAAACAGTTATTGGCACTGCAAAGCTGCTTGACAGTGGAATGCCGCCTGATAAAATAAGGCTGAAAGTAACATCACCAGGGGGTACAACAGAGGCTGGACTTAAGGTGTTAGCTGAAAGTAATCTTAAAGACATAATTTTCAAAACTGTTCAGGAGGCAAGCAAAAGAGCTAAAGAGCTTTCAATTCAGGAGGATACATGTTTTTAATTGCAAATCTTATTATTGCTTTGGCAAATATTTTAGATATCGTATTTACAATTTATACTTTCATCATCGTTATTGCTGCAGTAATTAGCTGGGTCAATCCTGATCCTTATAATCCTATCGTCAGATTTCTTTATGGAGTTACTGAACCGGTTTTGCGTCCAATAAGAAAATTGATGCCTTTCAGACTTCCAGTTGATATATCACCATTAATTCTTTTGCTAATAATATTTTTTTTACAGAAATTTTTAGTTGCAAGCCTCGTTGAGCTTGGTTATAGAATTAAAGGAGGACTTTTATGAGAATAACGCCGTTGGATATTCAACAAAAGCAGTTCAAGATTAAATTCAGAGGCTTTGATATGGATGAGGTTTACTCTTTTCTTGAGATTATACGAGAAGAGTTAGAAGAAATTTTAAAAGAAAATTCAATGCTAAAAGAAAAGGTGGTAATTCTTGAGAATCAGCTAGAGGACTACAAAAAAATCGAACAATCAATCAGAGATACATTGATGACAGCTCAGAGGCTTGTTGAGGATTATCAGATAAATGCAAAAAAAGAAGCTGAACTCATAATAAAAGAAGCACAATTAACCGCTGAAAATATTATAAAAGAAGCTCAGGAAAAGGTTGTTAAGATTCATGAGGATATTGTTGATTTAAAGGGAATCAGAAGGCATTTTAAGGAAGAAATAAGAAGACTGATAGAGTCACATTTAAAAATGCTAGAATTTGATAAAGAAAGAGAAGGCGAAGAAAGTGAAGTATAGTCTATTACGAGGGATGCAGGATATTTTTCCTGAAACAATCCATCTATGGCAGTATGTTGAAGACTGTGCAAAAAAAACAGTTGAAAGTTTTAATTTCAAGGAGATTCGCACGCCCATTGTAGAAAATGCTGAATTATTTTTACGAAGTATTGGAGAGGATACAGATATAGTTGAAAAAGAGATGTATATATTTCAGGACAAAAAAGGCAGAAAAGTTGCTTTAAGACCAGAAGGAACAGCATCGGTTGTGAGAGCTTATATTCAGCATTCTCTTTTTAATAATCCGGCTCCTCAAAAATTTTATTATATAGGTCCTATGTTCAGATATGAAAGACCCCAGAAGGGAAGATTCAGGCAGTTTCATCAGATCGGGGCGGAGTCTTTTGGAATAGCTTCTCCTGTGATAGATGCTGAATTAATTTATATGCTGAAGATGTTTTTAGAAAGGTTAGATATCAAAAATTTAAATTATGAGATAAATTCTCTTGGATGTGAGAAATGCAGACCAGAATACAGAAAAGTTCTTTTTAATTTTTTAGCTGATAAAGTAACCAATCTATGCAATGATTGTCAGAGAAGATTTGAGAAAAATCCTTTGAGAGTTCTGGATTGCAAACTACCAGCATGTAAGGAGTCTTTAAAAAATATACCTCTTATACTTAATTTTTTGTGTAATGATTGTAAGAATCATTTTTTGAGTTTGCAAAATGAACTTGATGAAATGAAGATATCATATGCGATAAATCCAAGAATTGTAAGAGGACTTGACTACTATACACGGACTGTTTTTGAAGTTACCACAACAATGCTAGGTGCTCAGAATGCCATTGCTGCAGGAGGAAGATATGATACCCTTGTAGCATTATTCGGTGGTCCATCAACTCCAGCAGCGGGATTTGCTATTGGTATGGAAAGGTTAATTGAAATATGTGCAAATTCTTTGTCAATAAAACCTGAAAAAAATCTAGTATATGTTGCATATATAAATGGACAGGTAGAAGAAAAAGAAGCAAGAAAACTTGTTAGATTTTTAAGAAATAAAGAGATAAGTGTTGAAACTTCTTATGAGGAAGCATCTTTAAAAAGCCAGTTAAGAAAAGCTGATCGATTAGGTGCAGATATAGTTATTATTGTGGGAGAGGACGAAATCAAAAAATCGCTGTATAAATGGAAAAACATGAAAAACGGTTTACAGGGAGAAGCCTCTCTTGATGAACTGGTTGATTTGATAAGGAAGAGCAATGTCAATAACTAAGTTAGAGAAAATTCTAAAAAAATTCAAAGATAAAAAGATTCTTGTTATTGGTGATATTATTCTTGATAGATACATCCTTGGAAAGGTGATGAGAATTTCTCCAGAAGCACCAGTTCCTGTTGTGGAAGTTGATGAAGAAACCTACAGACTTGGTGGAGCAGCAAATGTTGCCAATAATATAACTGCATTGAAAGGGCAAGTTCATCTATGCGGAATAATAGGTAAAGGGTCTTATGGAAGAATTTTAAAAGATTTGCTCCAAGAAAAAGGAATTGGTCAGGATTATATCTTTGAAGATACAAGAAGAACTACAGTGAAAACAAGGGTAATTGGTGGAAATCAGCAAATTGTAAGATTCGATATAGAAAATCGAAGAAGACTTGAAGGCAAGTCAAAGGAATTGTTTCTCTCAATAATAAAAAACGCTTTAAAAAATTTTGATGCAGTCATTGTTTCTGACTATAAAAAAGGTGTTGTCTCCGAAGAATTATTTCGTATTTTAGTGAGCCATAAAAAACAAAATGGCAGTTTTATTGCAGTTGATCCAAAAGTAGGACATTTCAGACTTTATAAACAAGTATCGCTTATAACTCCAAATGTAGCTGAAGCCTCTCATGGAGCAGAAATTGAAATAAGAGATGAAAAAAGCTTGACTAAAGCAGGGTATAATCTCTTAAAAAAGCTTGCTTGTGATTCGGTTTTAATAACCAGAGGAGAAGAGGGAATGAGTTTGTTTGAAAAAATTAATTCGGAAATAAAAACTACTCATCTTCCAACAACTGCCAGAAAAGTATTTGATGTTACAGGTGCGGGCGATACTGTAATTGCGGCAATAACACTTGCTCATGTAGCTGGTGCTTCTCTTACAGAGGCAGCAAAAATAGCAAATATAGCTGCTGGAATAGTTGTTGAAAAAGTTGGAACAGCTGTTGCGACACAGGAAGAAATTATAGAAATACTAAAAGCTTCTTATGTCTAAAGCTATTGCTTTATATTCAGGAGGACTTGACAGTCTTCTTGCAATTCTTACAGTGAAGGAACAAAATATAGAAGTTGCTGCTTTTAAATTTTTAACAGGATTTGGAAATGCATTAAAACAGGAAGATGAAGATTTAGCCAGGAAATTTAGCTTTGAACTACAAGAAGTCGATATTAGAGAAAAATTTTTTGAAATATTAAAAAATCCCAGATATGGTTATGGGAAAAATCTTAATCCCTGTATTGATTGTAAAATTTTAATGCTTAAAGAAGCTAAAACTATCATGCATCAATATAATGCTGAGTTTATCGTTACTGGAGAGGTTTCTGGACAGAGACCCATGAGTCAGAAAAAAGGAATATTTTCTCTAATGGAAAAGGAAACATCACTTAAAGGTTTAATATTAAGGCCTCTGTCTGCAAAGCTTCTTCCCCCTACAATATCTGAACTAAAAGGAGTTATTGACAGGAATCTTTTATATGATATTTCTGGCAGAACAAGAAAACCGCAGATTGCTCTCGCAAAAAAGTTTGGAATTGAGAAAATTCCTCAACCAGCAGGTGGATGTTTGCTTACTGATCCATCTTTCTGTAAAAAAGTTAGAGACCTTTTTGAACATGATGAATTAACCATTAAAAAGACAGAATTACTCAGGATTGGCAGGCATTTTAGAATTTCTGACAGATGTAAAATTATTGTCGGAAGGAATGAATCAGAAAATGAAACTCTTTTAAAAATCAATAAAGGAGTTTTCCTTTTTCCATCTGATTTTAAAGGACCTGTTGTTTTTTTATCAGGAACATACTCAGAAAGAGAGATTCAGGTTGCAGCATCAATATGCGTATATTATTCAAAACGAAAAAATACAGAGATAGTAATTAAAAATGAAATAACTGAAAATAAAAAAATTTATGATGCAATATTAGAACAAGAGATTGTAAAATACAGATTGTAAAAAGGGTACGGAGGCAAGTATGAAAAAAGTTTTAGTTTTTCTCCTCATTTGTTTTCTGCTTAGTTGCGGAGGGAAAAAACAGGTTAAGCCACCGTCAGAGGAATACAGCTACACACAAGAAGCATTTAAAGCTGTTGATGAAATGAGAAAGGCTTATCAAAATAAAGATAACTATGGAATAAGAAAGTATTGTTCAGAATCTGCATATAGAGAAATAATTACATCAATTAAGCCTTTTGATAAAGCAGAGCTTGAGTTTGAACCTGTTCTTGGAGAAATGGAATCAGACGGTTATAAACTTTATATTTCATGGAATGGCAAATGGAAATATCTTAACAAGGAAACAGAAGAAAGAGGACTCGCTATATTTTTGATTAAAGGCAACCCCCCAAAGATTGAAAGAATCATTAGAGGTAATCCATTTAAATATCCTGATTAACCAAATCTTCCAGTTATATATTCTTCTGTAAGCTTATTTGACGGCACTGTGAATATTTTTTCAGTTTTGTCATATTCAATAAGTTCACCAAGCATCATAAAACCTGTCCAATCAGAGATTCTTGCTGCCTGCTGCATATTGTGAGTAACAATTATAATTGTTACTCTATCTTTTAATGAAATAATAAGTTCTTCAATTTTTGCTGTTGATATTGGATCAAGAGCGCTTGTTGGTTCATCAAATAATATAATTTCTGGCTCAACTGCAAGTGCTCGTGCAATACATAAGCGTTGCTGCTGACCTCCACTAAGTCCAAAAGCATTGGTATTAAGTTTATCCCTTACCTCATCCCAGAGAGCTGCGTCTTTTAAAGCTTTTTCAACTCGTTCTTTTAATTCTGCTCTTTTCTTCGCTCCCTTTAGCTTTAATCCATAAGCAATATTTTCAAAAATTGTCATAGGAAAAGGAGTTGGCTTCTGAAACACCATTCCTATTTTGCTTCTTAATTCTATAAGGTCTGTATCTTTTACAAGTATATTACTGCCCTGAAATATTATTTCTCCATCATATTTATTCCCTGCATAAAGATCATGCATTCTGTTAAAGCATCTAAGAAGTGTTGTCTTACCACATCCACTAGGACCAATAAGAGCAGTTACTTTATTTTTATATACTGTCATGTTTATGTTTTTAAGTATATGAATATTACCAGTATAGTAAAAATTAAGACTTTTTACCTCAATTTCAGGTATCAATCCTTGTACCTCCCTTTTATAAGAATTCTTCCCGCAATAGTTGCAAAGAGAATAAATACTGTAATCATTAGTGACGCACCCCATGCCTGAATGTGCCAGTCCTCATAGGGACCCATGGCATACTGAAATATTGTTACTGTTAATGATGCAATTGGCTCGTTCATATTTATTGAGAAGAATGAATTATTGAAGGCTGTAAAAAGAAGAGGTGCAGCTTCTCCTGTAACTCTTGCAATTGCAAGAATAATTCCAGTAAGAATCCCTGTTGCTGCTCCACGGTAAACTATCTGAATAATCACTTTATAGTAAGGTGCTCCAAGAGCAAAGGCAGCTTCTCTCAATGTCCATGGTATCAGGGAAAGCATATTTTCAGTGGTTCTGAGAACAGTAGGAATCATAATAATACCAAGCGAAACTGCACCAGCCCATCCACTGAAATGTCCAAGAGGGGTAACCATTACTGCATAAATAAAAGCGCCTACAATTATTGCAGGAATACTTACCATAATATCTGCAAGCGTGCTTATAACTTTTGAAATTTGATACTTTCTTCCATATTCGGCAATAAAGGTTCCACCAAGAACTCCAATGGGAACTCCAATTAAAGTAGCGAATAGTGTAATTAAAAGATGTCCTACAAAGGCATTTCTTAATCCTCCTCCAGTCTCTCCAGGAGGAACTGGATCATTAAAAAATAAGGCAGGATTTATAGCAGATATCCCATGTCTTAGGACATCAAAAATTATAAAAAATAGCCAGAAAATACCCCATACTGCTGCAAGAAATGATATGAAAAGTGCTAACCCACTTATTATTTTTCTTTTTTTCATTATTATCTTTTTTCTACCCTAACCAGAAAAATTTTTGCTACTGCAAGAATTGTAAAGCTCATGATAAAGAGAAGCAGCGCAAGATAGTAAAGAGAACTCAGATATATATCTTTATCAGCCTCTGTAAATTCATTAGCAAGCTTTACTGTAACAGTGGCTGCTGCATCAAAAAGTGATGTGGGAATTTGATTAAGATTTCCCAGAACAAATGCAACAGCCATAGTTTCACCTAAAGCCCTTCCAAGAGAAAGTCCTACTCCTCCTAAAACTCCGAGTTTTGAGTAAGGTAGTACAACATCTTTGACAACTTCCCACTTTGTTGCTCCTATTGCATAGGCAGACTCTTTAAGCACTGAAGGAGTAAGATTAAAGGAATCTCTTGCTATGGATGCTGTAAAAGGTATAATCATTATACTTAAAATAATACTTGCTGTGAATAAATCAACACCAAGAGGCGTTCCTTCAAATAGTTTGCCAATAAGAGGAAGTTTTCCTATAGTTGACTGGAAAAAGGGTTCAATATACTTACTCATTATTGGAGCTAAAGTAAAAAGCCCCCACATTCCGTAAATTATACTTGGTATTGCAGCCAGAAGCTCAATAGCTGTACCGATAACTCCCTTTAATGCTGATGGAGCAATCTCTGTAATAAATATTGCTATTCCAATAGCTACAGGTATTGCAAGCAAAAGGGCAAAAAATGATGTAATCAATGTTCCAATCAAAGCAGGAGCAGCTCCGAATGATTCCTGAACAGGATCCCAATCTTTAGAAAAAATAAACTCTTCAAAACCAAATTTATTCATGGCAGGCAGAGATTCTTTAAACAAGATAATGAATATTCCTACTGTAATAACAATTACACTGAATGCTGTAATAGCTGTCAAACTAAGAAACATAAAATCCTTTATTTGTCCCCTCTGTATCCTGGGCATTAAATAATTATACATAAGTTATGTTACAGCAATGTTAAAACTAATCAGAGTTTAAATAAATTTCTTACTCAGGAGAGTATGTATTTTTAAAATTTAGCTCTCAATAAGTATGATCGCTTGTATGAAAATTTTGACAGTGAATACCATCCAGTTTTGTACAATTAGCGCTTGCATATGTTTTCATCAGTATAATGAGTAGAAAAAATTAGTGTATTAACTGATACAGTCAGAAAAAGGAATCCGATGACTGCTTTTTTTAAGATATATTTCAGCGTAGGGATATAATCTTTGTAAATCGTATAATGCTTGAGATGGTAAAATTTTGTCCATGCTTCCGTGAATTAAAACTAACTTATGCTTCTTGCCAGGATAAGTATTAGAATGTGAGAAATCAGATGTTAAAAGAAACTTCAGTCCTTCAATAAGCGCATGTTTGTCTAAATTTTTAGGTAAAATAGGTTTACATCCTGCTTTTATTAGAAAGTCTCTGACAACACTATCAGACTCTAATTCCATTTTATTAATCATTCTTTTTATAACTTTTGGATTAACATAATCCGTAAACTTATTAAATCCTGAAATAATGACTATTAGCTTAAACCTTTCAGAAAAAAAATGAAAATTTTTAAGAATAATATGTCCACCTGTTGACCATCCCATGACAGTCTGGCCAGATTTGTCTTCTAGAAACTTGATAATTCCATGTTCATCAAAATCAACAAATGGAATTAAAAATTTCCAATTCTCTGGCACATCTTCTAAAACTTCTTTAAATCCAGCCCATCCAGATAAATAAAGATTCATTTAATTTTATTTAATCACTAAAATGGGAATTTTTGAAAGTCCCATTACTCTCTGACACGTACTTCCCATGAGAAGCCTGCGTAGCCCTGTTCTTCCATGAGAACCTGTAATGATGATATCAGATTGTGTATTACTGGCTATTTCTAGAATCTGTTTATAAGGTTTCCCCTCCTGTATGAAAATTTTTGTTTGAATACTTTCTTTTGAAAATTTTTCCTCCCAATAAGTTAAATGCTGCTTGATTTTATTCAAATGCGTATCAAAAATTTCTGGTTTTATGGCAAAAACTTCTGACGCAACTTCGGGAATTGACACAATGCTAACCTTCTGGCAGCTATACTGCTTCGCTATCTGCAAAGCTCTCTCACAGGCAATCTTACTGTCTTTCGAGCCATCAGTTGCCACAACAATGCTGTTCCATTTTATTGAGGAGAATTTTGGAACGACTAAAACATCAACTTTGCTGTAGCCTATTACTCTTTCTGTAACACTTCCTATTAAAATTTGTTCCACAGCACTGAGCCCTTTTTTCCCCATCACAATCAAATCTACTGACAATTCTTCACTTATATCTACTATTTTTTCATAAGGTTCACCCTCTTCGTATAAAGGCTGAACATAGATTTTATATCTTTCAGCAATATTTTTTGCCACATCAAGAGCTTGTTGATATGCTTTATTAAGTTCCTGTAACGACAGGCCTATTCCGATAAGCCCTAAATCACCACTATATGGCGGAGCAACTGATAAAACAAAAACGTCAAGCTTTTTATCCTGCGCAAACTTGATAGCCTCTTCAAAGGCATGCAAACTTTCTTGTGAACCATCAATGCATATTAAAATTTTATTATAAACAGTCATTGTAAACCTCTCCTATAAATTTAATCTTGAAATCCAAGAGATATGACACTGAAAGTTAAAAATTATTTTAATGCTGTTGTTGAAACTTCAAATTCAGCAAGTTTGTTCAGTTTTCTTTCAGCCCTCATCCCCTTAATTAAAGCAGCACAGATGATTAAAGCGCCTATCAAAAGGGCTGCCACCATGGTAATAAAGCTTATGGTTTTAAGCATAGTAACAGTATTGTCTGGTAATGGAGAGATTAAACCGAGTTGTCCCATGTAAACAGGAACCATCAACCCTCTACTAACAAGCACTATTAACATTATTACACCCATTACAATTTTTATCATGTAATCTTTGACATAAGTTGTTCCTATGGCACCAAGCTGAACCCCGAAAAGAGAACCTGCTAAAATTATCATCGCAAGTCTTATATCTACAAAACCACCCATTGCATATTTTAAAGAGCCCAGTAATCCCATAACAAATGCAATAACAAGTTCAGTTGCTGATGCCATTATTGCAGGTGCACCAAGCACATACATTAATCCAGGAACACCAATAAAACCACCAACTGCTATGGTAGATGCCAGAATTCCGGTGGCAAAACCAAGAGGAATTGTAAAAAGGAAAGAAACCTTTCCACCGAGGCTTTTAAAATAAACCATTGTTCCAGGGATATTAACCGAGCGAACCCATTTTGCAATTTTTGTAATTTCTTCTGCTTTATTTGTTTTGTTGTTATTTTTGGTTTTTATCGCATCGAATAGTACATAAGTACCAACAATGCTCAAAACAATAACAAAAGCTGCGCTTACATATAGATTTGAGCCAGCATCACCAAATGTTTTCTTAATATATTCCTGAATGTGTGCTCCAACTAAAACTCCTACTTCTGCTGAAGCACCCATAACTAAACCTAATTTAACATCAACCTGACCAAATTTAGCTCTTTTTACTGCTCCTACCAGAGCTTTAGGGAACTTGTGACACATATTTGTTGCAACTGAAACAAGGCCTGGCACACCTATGCTCATCATCCCAGGTGTAAGAACAAATGCTCCTCCTGAACCTATAAATCCGCTTACTAGTCCACCTATAAGGCCAACAAAGAATAAATACATTACATTCATTAAATTTAAATCAATAAAATTTGTTGTAAGATCGATCATCTTAGCCTCCCTTTTATTTATGCACGTAACTGAGTTCTAATTTCTTTTCTTCTATCAACAGTTCTGTCCTGAACAGTTATATCCATTCTTTTTTTCTTTGCTTCAACACCCAGACTCTGCCAGAAATAGTTTGTAAAGTTGCCATGAGCAAAACAAAAAATCAGAGCTGTGACAATTGGAAACAAAGCATATACTCCTCCTCTTATACAAAGTGATTTTATAGCTTGCTCATTTAAAAATAAACCAGCATATAAACTCACTGTAACTGCTCCATAAAATAGCAGCTTAAATAATATTTTTTTCTTTTTTACCATTTTACCCTCCTGCTAAATTTTTATTTGGTTGAACGAAAACTATCGAGACATCCGGGAAATTTAATTCCTGCAAAGCATTTTTATCACCAACAACGATGATGGTAGAATCTTCCAAAAAGCTTTTGATTCTAACATCTGAAAAACTTTTAAACTCTAAAGTCTCAGGATTTAATTCACTATTCTTTAAAACTTTGAATGAATTTTTTGAACATTTTTCTTTGCTTAAGATTTTCAATATGCCATTCATTCTTTTTGTTAAGTTCAAAGCATACTTTATTGAATATTCATCTTCTTCCAGACATGAGAGAACTACTGCAATAACAGGCTTTTTCCTTATAATCTGCTGGACAGTCTCAAATTCGCCTGCTTCAGCAAAAGTAATTGCAGACATGTATTTATCAAATTTGCTTATTAAATTTTTTATACCTGACATCAATTCCTCCTTCTTTTTAAAGAACAATTCATGTGCCAGAAAATTTATTATTTGAATTCCTTGATTTTATTGCTATTTTTTATCAAATCAGAATTTTTTATGTTGCAAATTGCATCGCTATATTTGTAAAATGCAATAAAGGAAACAAAGATGGGATTTTTTAAAAAAAATAATCAAAATGACGAAAATCAAACAACTATAGTTGAAGAACTCAAAAATAAAATTTCTCACTCTGAAATGCCAGCTCAGGTAAAAGATATTGCTTTAAAAGAACTCGATTTACTTTCAAAGATGAATTCTTCAGCAGCAGAGTATACAATTACATTGACATATATTGAGTATCTTACAAGCCTGCCATGGAATAAAAAGACATCTGATAATCTTGATCTTGAACGAGCAGAAAGAATTTTAAATGAAAGACATTATGGTCTTTATGGAGTAAAAAACAGGATTCTTGAACATCTTGCTGTAAAAATTCTATCTTCAAACAGAAATCCAAGAATTTTAATTGTTGATGATGAAGAAATAGCAAGAAAAAATCTAGAACATGTATTAAAAAAAGAAAACTATGAAGTAGTTACTGCGCAGAATGGAACAGAAGCTTTTAAACTTCTTGATGACCAGGAATTTGAAATAGTGCTGACGGATGTCAAAATGCAAGGCCTTGATGGATTTGCTGTATTGGAGAAAATCAAAGCAAAATATCCAAATACTAAGGTAATGATGATAACAGCCTATGCTGCAGTGGATAGCGCTGTTGAGGCAATTAAGAGAGGAGCATGTCATTATATTGCAAAGCCATTTAAAATAGAAGAAGTAAAACTTTCAATTAAACAGGCACTTCAGCACAGACTTTCAACTATTTCAACCAGGGGTTCAATTTTGTGTTTTGCTGGACCACCGGGAACAGGAAAAACATCTTTAGGAAAATCCATAGCAGATGCTTTAGGACGAAAGTTTGCAAGAATCTCTCTTGGAGGGATTAAAGATGAAGCAGAGATAAGAGGACACAGACGAACCTATGCTGGTGCAAAGCCAGGTAGAATAATAGAAGAAATTCGCAGAACTGCTGTGGCCAATCCTGTTTTAATGCTTGATGAAATAGATAAAATATGTCAGGATTTTAAAGGAGATCCTGCCTCTGCATTGCTTGAAGCACTTGATCCAGAACAGAATTGTGCTTTTATTGACCATTATCTTGATGTTCCTTTTGACCTTTCTGGAGTTATGTTTATAGTAACAGCTAATATACCTGATAATATCCAACCTGCCCTATTGGATAGAATGGAGGTTATAGAATTTTCAGGATATACAGAAGAGGAAAAAGAAAACATCGCATTAAAGCATCTGATTCCTAAACAGACAGCTGAACAGGGACTTACAGAATTTCCTCCAGAGTTTACCAGGGAAGCTATTTTAAAAATTATTCAGGAATATACAAGAGAGGCTGGAATAAGAAATCTTGAGAGGATGATAGCAACAATATGCAGAAAATTAGCCACTGAAGTTGTCAAAGGAAAGAAACCAAAAAGCTCAGTGAAGGTAACGCCGGAATTAGTAGAGCAATATCTTGGTCCGAGAAGATACTATTTTGAAGTTACAGATGTCAAAAACAGGGTAGGGGTTGTAACAGGAGTTGTGTGGACAGAAACCGGTGGAGATATTATATTTGTAGAAGCAGCTAAGATGAAGGGGAAACGAGAGCTTATTCTTACAGGTTCACTTGGAAATATTATGCGAGAATCTGCTCAGGCTGCTTTAAGCTATATTAAAAGTAATGCTTCTGTGTTGAACATCTCAGAAGATGCTTTTGAAGATCACGATATACACATCCATGTTCCTCAGGGAGCTATACCAAAAGATGGACCTTCAGCAGGCGTAACAATAGCAATGGCTCTAATTTCTTTATTTACAAATAAGCCTGCAAGAAGAGATGTAGTAGTTACAGGAGAACTCACTCTGAGCGGAAGAATACTTCCTGTGGGAGGCATTAAAGAAAAAATTTTAGCAGCAAAAAGAGCAGGTGTAAGGGCAGTAATAATTCCTTATAGAAATAAACCAGATATTGAAAATCTCCCAGAAAATTTTAAAAAGGGACTTGAAATTATATTTATGGAAAAAATTGAGGATATTGTTTCTAAAATTCTGATTTAATTTTAGTATGACAACAGAGGGGCTGTAAGCCCCTGCTTTCATGCTCTCATCTGAATCCTTTTTCTCTGTTCAGTATTCCTTATAATCTTTCGTTGCCTGTTACCATTTCTCTTTCCTAAAATTTCTCTTGCCGTATCAAACTCACCGGCTTCTGCAAAGCTTGCAGCTACAAAAATATTTTCTAAAAATTTTATAATTTTTTTAAACATTATTATAACCTCCTGTACTTTTAAATTTGATTTTATCATAAAAATAAGCATTTTTTATGCCACAATAAGATTATTTTATTTATTATGGATTTAATAGCATGATTAAATTTATTTATGTTTATCAAATGTTTCAAAAATAAACCCTCTGTTGCATTTTGCAATCTATATATTTTAAATTAAACTATGTTTCCAAAAAGTATTGCACAAAAAATTATGATTTTTTATATTGCTGGAATCTTTGTTACTGTGGGTTTATCCCTGATTGTTTTGTCTGATATCTGGCTAATCAAACAGAAAATAGAGCTTGAAGGAAATATTTCAAATTTATTTGAAACAATTCAGGAAATAAGAAGAACGGAGAAAAATTTTTTTCTTTATAAAAATGAGGTAGACTATAATGATAACCTGTCATACATTAAAACTGTTAAAAATTTTATCAAAAATCAGAAATTTGAAGGCCTTAAAATAGAAAATGCAATTCAAGAACTATCGGGTACGCTTCAGAACTATGAAGCCTTGATGCTTCAGTTAAAAGAAAATATAAGTTCTCCATCTGTTACCTCTCTTGAACAATCAATCAGAGAACAAGGCAAAATACTCACTCATATTGCAGAAAATATTAAAACTACAGAACACAAAATAATAAAAGACAGCCTAAATAATATTTTGAAATATAGTATTGTTTTGATAATTATATTTTTTATTATTCCTTTCATCTTGTTCGGACTTGGACTGACAAGATTAATCTCTGGACCATTAAAAGAGCTTGAAAATAAAATGAAAAAAATTGCAGAAGGTAAAATCTATTACATTGAAGTTAAATCCAAGGACAAAGAAATTCTTTCACTGGTTGAGACTTTTAATAAGGTCTTAAAAGAGCTTGAAGCAAAACAAAAGCAACTTATCCAGGCTGAAAAACTCTCTTCATTAGGAACTCTCATGTCAGGGATTGCTCATGAATTGAATAATCCTTTATCAAATATTTCAACGTCATGTCAGATACTTCTTGAAGAACTCGAAGATTCAGACACTCAATATAAAAAAGAGCTTCTTCAGGCAATAGAGTCCCAGACAGAGAGAGCCAAAAATATTATTAAAACGGTGCTTGATTTTTCAAGAAGAAGAGAATTGAAAAAAGAAACTATTCCTGCACAGACATTAATTAAAGACACAATTATTTTTATTAAAGGTGAACTACCAACAAAAATGAATTTAAGTGTTGAAGTAGAAAATAGTCTTTCGATATATGCTGATAAGCAGAAAATTCAGCAGGTCCTTTTAAATCTTATAAAAAATGCAATCCAGGCATGTGATAATAATGGAGAAATAAAGATAAAGGTTTACTCATCCACCCAAGAAGCGCTTGATAAACATCTCTTTTTGAAAAAAGAAGGGAAATGTGTTGGAGAACTTTCTGTTAATAAAGAGTTTATTATCATTGAGGTACAGGACAACGGTCCTGGAATTTCTCCAGAAATTTTATCAAAAATATTTGAGCCTTTTTTCACCACTAAAGAAAGTAAAGGCTCAGGGTTAGGGTTATTTATCACCCAAGAATTAATAAGAGATCATGAGGGCTGTATATGTGTTGATAGTGTTGCTGACAGAGGAACAACATTTATCATAATGCTACCAAAGGAATAAAATGACGAAGATTCTTGTAGTAGATGATGAAAAAATAACGCTGAAAAATCTAGAACATGTATTAAAAAAAGAAAACTATGACGTGGTTGCTACAGATAGTGGTTTAGAGGCTTTAAAACTTATTGAAGAACAGCCATTTGACATAGTTTTAACTGATATAAAAATGGAAAAGATTGATGGATTTGAAATATTAAGAAAATGTAAGAGTCTCTATCCAGATACAGAGGTTATAATGATAACAGGCTATGCTACAGTGGAAAACGCTGTTGAGGCAATGAGAGAGGGAGCATTTTATTATATTTCCAAACCCTTTAAATTAGAGATTATTCGTAAAATTATTAAAGAAGCCGATGAAAAGATAAATCTAAAAAAAGAAGTTAAACATCTCAGAGAGCAACTTGATTTCCACGAAAAAATTAACATTATTACTCAAAACAGTAAAATGCTTAAACTTCTGGAAATAGCCCGCCAGATAGCTCCTACAGACTGCAGTGTATTGATAACCGGAGAAAGTGGAACAGGGAAGGAACTTTTTGCAAGATATATTCATCTTAATTCATTAAGGAAAAATAGATCTTTTCTGGCAGTAAATTGCGGAGCTTTTACAGAAGAACTTCTCTCAAATGAGCTTTTTGGGCATGAAAAAGGAGCTTTTACAGGGGCTACCACATTTAAAAAAGGCTTGATTGAAATAGCTTCATCAGGCACTCTATTCCTTGATGAAATAACAGAAATGTCTTTAACCATGCAGGCTAAACTTTTAAGAGTAATTCAGGAAAAAGAATTTTTCCGATTAGGAGGAACAATTCCTGTCCATGTGGATGTAAGGTTTATAGCAGCAACGAATAAGGATATAAGAGACGAGGTTAAAAAAGGCAAATTCCGGGAAGACCTTTATTACAGATTGAATGTTGTCAATCTGGAAATTCCACCATTAAGGGAAAGGCAGGATGATATTCCATTGCTGGTGGCTTATTTTTTGAAAAAATACTCTTATTTGATGAAAAAAAACGTGACAAAAATCTCAGAAGAAGTATTAAATATTCTTTTAAACTATAAATATCCAGGCAATGTAAGAGAGTTAGAAAATCTTATTGAAAGAGCAGTTGTGCTGTGCAGTTCCTCACAGATTGCAATTGAACATCTTCCAGATGATCTCAAAGAATTAAAAATTAAAGTATTTACAAAAAAAGAAGGTAAGTTTATGACTCTTGAAGAAGTTGAAAGAGAATATATTAAATGGGTATTAAAAGAAGTTTACAATAATAAAACTCTTGCAGCGCAGATACTGGGAATTGATAGAGTCTCTCTGTGGAGAAAAATTAAAAATTACAGACTTGAAAACTAATTTGCTATAATGTAACGAATGTTTAATCTTATTAAACAATTTATTACTAAGTTTCGCGAAGAAAGATATTTTCATCTTAAATTTAGATTAATAGTATTGAATACTTTTTTCTCTGTAATACCCCTTGTCATTGTTGTTACAATTACATATTTATGGATTGATCAAATAGTTCATACAGAATTCAAAAATAATCTAAAATGGCAAATGGAAGAAACAAGGCATGCTCTTGAGTTTTTTATTTCTGAAAGAATCTCAGCTCTTAAATTTCTTGTAAATTCTTATCCTGAAAACTATTTCTCAGATGAAAAAAAGTTTGTACAATTATTTTCCAACTTTAAAAGTGAATTTGAAGGCATTGTTGATATGGGAATAATTGATGATAGAGGCATACAGCTACTTTATACAGGACCATATAATCTTAAAGGTAAAGACTATTCTCAAGCAGATTGGTTTAAAGAAATGTTTTTTAGAACAGATTATGTAACAAGTGTATTTCTTGGTTATAGAAAAATTCCTCACTTTTCAATTGTGATAAAAAAAGAGTCAACATCCCATGATAAATTCTGGCTTTTAAGAGTATCAATAAACATGGATGTGCTTCAAAAACTCATCTCAAATCTTGAAATCAGCTCTATGGATGATGTTTTTCTTTTAAACAACGAACATATTCTTCAGACCAATTCTAAACTTTTTGGTAATGTTCTTGAGCCCTTGAAATTAAACAACTTAAAAATAAAAAGCGATAAAAAGAATGTTTCAATATATGATATTGAACTCAATAAAAAGCAAGCCTATATATCCTATGTTCCAATAAAAGATACGCCATGGATACTTGTTACTATAATATGTTCACGACCTTATGAAAAAATTCCGTCTTTTTTCACTAAAGAAGTTATGTTGATAAGTCTTTTAAGTATAATAATCACCTTCATTGTTATAACAAAATCAATAAATACATTGATTAACAGAATAAAACAGGCTGACCATGAACGAGAAATAGCTATTGCAAATGCAGAACATGCTGATAAACTTGCCTCAATCGGAAGACTTGCAGCTGGAGTTGCACATGAGATAAATAATCCTCTTGCCATAATAAATGAACAAGCAGGACTCATGAAAGATTTACTTCAATATGGTGACCTGTCAAAAAATAAAGACAGATTTATTCAACTTATAGACTCAATTCAGAATAGTGTTACACGATGTAGAACGATAACACACCGACTTTTAAGTTTTTCAAGAAGAATAAATATCGGCAAAGAAGATATTAATGTTAATGACGTGATCGAAGAAGTTCTTGGATTTATAGAAAAAGAAATCCAATCAAAAGGAATAAATATAGTTTACGATTTTCAGGACACCTTACCGAAAATTATAACGGATAAAGGACAACTTCAGCAGGTATTGTTGAATATCATCAATAATGCAGTTGATGCTGTACCTCAAGGGGGAACAATTAAAATTCAAACCAGATTATCTGACTCAAACTATTTAGAAATCTCAATTCAAGACAACGGTAGTGGTATTCCGAAGGATGTCTTAAAACATATCTTTGAACCTTTTTATTCTACTAAGAAAAAGGGCACAGGGCTGGGATTGTATATTTCATACGGAATTATTAAAAAACTTGGTGGAGACATTCATGTAGAAAGTGAAATTGATCAGGGAACAACCTTTACAATAAAAATCCCTATTAATCCTGACATGGAGGAATTAAATGAAAAAGGCAAAATTACTGATAATTGATGATGAAGCTGAATTAGTATCAACTCTAACGGAGAGATTAAATCTTAGAGGCTATGATGCACATGGTGTTACAAATTTTATAGATGGAATTAAACTTCTAAATGAAACGCCGGATGTGGTTATCCTGGATATTGGATTACAGGATATGGATGGAATGGAAATTTTAAAAAAAATAAAGGAAATAAATCCAACAATTCAGGTTATTATGATGTCAGGTTACGGAGATGCGGAGAGAATAAATAAAAGTCTCATGCATGGAGCTTATGATTATCTCATTAAACCTGTTGATATTGATGAATTAGTATCTAAGATAGACAATGCAAAACTAAAAAGAGGGACTATGTAATGTTAGAAAAACCAATTGCCTTTATAGCTAAAATTATAGCAGACTTTACTCATGAAATTAACAACCATCTTGCTTTAATAAAAGAATCAGCAGGGTTAATCAGTGATATATGTAAGGATAAAAAATCAATTGATAAGAAAGAGATGCCCCTCATTAAAGAAAGTTTAGAAGCAATTACCAATCAGATAAATAAGAGTGTTAATTTTATTAATTACTTTAACAGATTTGCTCATAGAATGGACAATCTTAAAAGCACATTTGTATTGAGTTCAGTTTTTGAAGAAATCTTTGAACTTCTTAAAAGATATTTAAACAGGAAAAAAGTTTCTCTGAAGTATAATTTACAATCAAATATTCCTACTATAGAAAGCTCTCCATTTATATTGCAGTTTCTGATATTTTACGCTGTAGATAGTTTTTTAAAAAAATCCATACCAGATAGTTCCATAGTTGTTAGTATTACATCAGAAAATAATATAATAAGGATCGTCATAAAATACGAAGGCGAATTCATAGAAACACCCGTAACAGAAATCTGGCCATTATCAAATATTCAAGAAATTGCATACCTGACTGATATAAGCATCTCAAGTGATGAAAAAATAATTACAATAAATATACCAGTATAAATTATTTATTTTGTTCCTTGTTTTCCATTATTTTTCTTGCAGTATCAAATTCACCTTCCTCAGCAAAAGCAATAGCAGACATTGTAAGTTCAAGCTTTCTTTTATAAGCTCCCTTAATCTTATCCATAAGAGTTTCAATATCAACAGGTTTTCTCAGAAACTCATAAGCTCCCAGTTTTTGAGCTTCTTCTTGATCCTTCTCAGTTCCATGAGCAGTAAGGATAATAACCTGTGTTGTAGGATATGCACCCCTTATCTGTTTTAAAACTTCAATTCCATCCATGCCTGGCATTCTTAAATCAAGAACAATTACATCTGGTTCTTGTTCTTCAGCATACTTAATTGCTTCTTCTCCACTATATACAGTATCTGGTTTTAATTCTCTCATTTCGAGTCTTTTGGCAAGAGTTTTTATAAACTCCACTTCATCATCTACCAGTAAAACTCTCATCTGTCTTCCCATATTTACCTCCTAATTTTTTAGGTCTTTAAAAGATATTAAAAAAAAACAAAAAAAATGTAAAGAAATTATAAATTATTCATCTATAAAAAATTATAATAACACCTTTCAGATCAATTTATGTAATAATTTTATAATCTTATATCTCAAAATGTAAGGAGGTTAGAATGAAAAATTTTCTAAGCTGGATTATTCTGGTGATGCTTTGCTCTTTGTTCCTTGCTGGTCCTGTTTTTGCAGCTTCAGAAACATCTGTTAACAGTACAATGCCATGGTGGGCATGGCCGGTTATTTTGTTTATTACAACATTTATATTGGGTGTATTGGCTGTTTTAGGTGGTGTTGGTGGAGGAGTTTTGTTTGTTCCTATTGTTGGAGGATTTTTCCCATTTAGTATGGATTTTGTTAGAGGTGCAGGACTTTTTGTGGCTTTATCAGGAGCTCTGGCTGCTGGTCCAGGACTTTTAAAAAGAGGTTTTGCTGATTTAAGGTTGGCAATTCCTCTTGCATTGATAGCCTCTGCTTCTTCAATAGTAGGTGCCATGATAGGACTTGCCCTTCCATCTAAAGTAGTGAATATAGCACTCGGTGGAACAATTCTTTTTATAGTGGTGATAATGTTTCTTGCAAAAAAATCTGAATATCCAGAAGTTAAAAAAGCAGATACACTTTCACAGGTATTAAAGATAAGTGGAGTATATAATGAAATATCAACTGGAAAGGAAATTGAATGGAAGGTTTGTAGAACACCGCAGGCTCTTTGTCTATTTATAGTGATTGGATTAATGGCAGGTATGTTTGGTCTTGGTGCGGGTTGGGCAAATGTTCCAGTGTTGAATCTTTTGATGGGGGCTCCTCTTAAGGTCTCTGTTGCTACAAGTAAATTTCTTCTGTCAATAACGGATACATCTGCTGCATGGATCTATCTTAATAATGGTGCTGTTATGCCTATGATAGTTGTTCCGAGCATTATTGGAATTATGCTCGGGTCAGTAGTTGGAGTTAGAATTCTTGCTGTAGCAAAACCTAAAATAGTTAGATATGTTGTTATAATTATGCTTCTTTTTGCAGGATTAAGAGCCTTGCTTAAAGGACTTGAAATATGGAAATAACTTTAAAAATGGAGGTTTATCAATGACACAATATGATAATGCTAAAGAAGAGCAGGTTGTTTATGCGAAACTGCTTGATTTAGGAATGAAAATAGGACTTATATTGCTTATCATAACTTTTTTTATTTATGTATTGGGTATACTTCCTGCACATATTCCTATTTCTGATTTGCCAAAATATTGGAAATTAAAAGCCCATGAGTATATGACAGCAGCGGAAATACATTCTGGATGGACATGGTTAACGTTAGTGACAAAAGGAGATTTTTTAAACTTTGTTCCAATTGCATTTCTTGGAAGTATTACAGTGTTCTGTTATATAAGAATACTACCAATTTTTCTAAAGAAAAAAGATACAGCTTATTTTATTTTTGCATTAGCAGAATGCTTAATATTAATACTTGCTGCATCAGGAGTTCTTCAAGTCGGAGGACATTAAAAAGAAAGGAGGCTTCAAAGCCTCCTTTCTTAAAAAGACCATTGTTTGATATCAAAACTTTTTAGCGATTCTTTAACCTTTACTTAAACTATATGTAAATTCTTTTATCTACTAATATATTCCTGTGTTTAAACGCATCATTCCTCAAATGAAGGTATAAATTTTTTATTGTTATAGGTTTATAATAGCTATTGTAGGCTCAAAACATCTATTTATTACTGCTGAGCTAACTCCACCAATAATTAAATCTTTAAGTACAGAACGGCCTCGTCGTCCCATTACAACAAGATTATAGTTTCCATCATGTATCTCTTTAACCACCTCTTCTGCAGGAAATCCAACATTAATTTTAGTTTTAATAATATCTTCAGCAACTTCTTCTAAAAATTTTCTTTTAGTTTTAATTAGAATATCTTTTGCTTCCTCTTCAGGATCAATTCCTTGTTTTAATCGTTCAAGATAAAGAGAAACATTTATGACCCTGAAAATTGTAATTTCCTGTATTTTTTTTAAGATTTTTGTAAGATATACAGCATGTTCAACTGCTTTCATGGAATATTCTGAGCCATCAACAGGAACTAAAACTTTTGAAACAGGATAGTCCTCTGCCATTTTATTTCCTATAAGGTAGATATTCTGGTTAACCAGTCCATAGACGATTTTTTCAGAAACGCTGCCAAGAAACAGGCTTTTCAATGGAGACATACCACGACGTGAAAGCATTACAGTGGAAAATCCCTCTCGTAAAGCGTATTCAATTATTGTATTTCCAGGGTCTCCCTCCAGAATAATCTGATTTAAATTTAGTTTTACTCCTTCATTTCTTAAGAGTTGTTCATACTCATCAAGAAATGGTTTAATATTTTCTTCGTAATGCTTATCCTTAAGTTTTTCAAAAAATTCTGAATCTTTTAAACTTTCTGCCCTAAAGTCTATATTCTTGATATGTTTGCTTAAAAATCCACCTGTTATAACATGAAGAATTGTAATGTTTGAAATGTAATTTTCAATAGAAGAAAAAAGTTTACCTGCGAATTTTACAGCTCGCTTTGAATGTTCACTTCTGTCAACCGGTAATAATACCTTTTCAAATGGAAACTTAACCATATATTTAACCTCCAGAATTTAATGTTTTCTGATTTATGCACTATTTAAATAGAGCTGTCCTTTAATAAAAAAGAAGTAGCCATATATTTGCTATTGCCACAGTTATTATCATATACAAAAAAGCATACTTCATGAATCCAAAAAAGCTGATTTTATAACCAGCAGACTCTGCAATCCCTATTGTTACTACATTAGCAGATGCTCCTATTAAAGTTCCATTCCCTCCAAAACACGCACCAAATGCCAGTGCCCACCAAAGAACATTGCTCTCTGCTCCTGGAATCACTTTACTCAGATAGGCAACAATTGGTAACATTGTTGCTGTAAAGGGAATATTGTCCACAAAAGCACTCATTATTGCCGATACCCATAAAATCATGCATATTGCAACCGTGAGATTTCCTGCTGATACTCCATAAACCCAGTCTGCAATTACTGAAAGTAGTCCTGCTTCCTCTACAGCACCAACTATTATAAACAAAAACATAAAGAAAAGAAGAGTTGTCCATTCAATATCTTTTTCTATCAGTTCAAGAAGTTTTACTCTCCTGGTTAAAACTGCATAGGTAAAAAGAATCCCTGCTCCAAAAAGTGCAGGAATGCTTACTTCCATGTGCCAGTATCCATGTGTAACAAAAAATGCTATAACCAGTAACATTACAAAGACTCCATAGGCAAGAAGTGTTCTGTCTGTTATTCTGTACTCTTCTCTTAAATAGCTTATGAAAGAATTTATATCATCAACTCTTCCCTTTTTGTATTCCTTTGAATAGAAAAACTTGTTATATATAGCAAGAACTATAAGACAGATAACAACTGATGGAGTAAGGGCATAGACAAACTGCATAAATGTTAAACCTGTATATGAGCCAATCATTATATTTGGAGGATCTCCTATGAGGGTTGCTGTACCACCTATGTTTGATGCCATTATCCCTGGAATAAGCAAAGAAAGTGGATTTATCTTTAAAGTTATGGCAATCTCTATTAATACTGGTGTGTATAAAAGCATTGTTGTAACATTATCAAGAAATGCAGCTGAAATAGCTATGAAAAAACATGAAATTACAGCAAGCATCATTACATTTCCCCTCGCAATCCTGTAAGATATGTAAGCAAACCACTGGAAAACTCCTGTGTGTTTTAAAACTCCGATGATGATCATCATTCCCATTAATAGAAATATGACATTCATATCAATAGCTTCTATGGCTCGTTGAAATGATATGATGTGAAACTCTGGATTTATCACTCCAGCAGTGTAGGTGAGTATTAACATTGTTGAAGCACCCAGCATTGCAGCAACTGTTCTGTGAAGCAGTTCACAGGAAATAAGAGCATATGACACTAAAAACACTCCAGTAGCTAGCCAGAATGCCGGTCCAAGACTTCTGTTAAGTATTATGTCCTTTGTTAGATAAAACTTATTTTCTTTAACAGCAAAATCATTTTTTTTAAGCTCCACTGTGGTCTTTTTATATGAACTCTTTACAATCTCAATCTGAATCTTTGCTGTATTAATCATGCCTTCTTTAAGATTAAAACTGATCTGAAAAGTTCCATGAGAAGAAGTCACTGTTTTATCAATCTCTTTATGGTCTACTATTATTTTATAAGGATTTTCATTCACAAAGACTCTTATCTCTGCCTCTTTAACAGGTTCTCTGTGTGAATCAAGAATTGTTCCAGAAATGTTGAATATATCTACATCTTCTGAATGTTTTTTCGTTTCTGTTGCAAAAACCAGAGAATTGAAACTCAGAAATAAAAAGACTATAAAAAGTGTTAGTTTTTTCATTAAACCCCCCTAAATTTCAAGTTTTTTCTTAGCACCGTTAATCATAAAATAGAAGTTTTCAGACATTATATAGGTTAAAACATTTATTCCTTAATTATTTCTTCGGATATTGCATCAAAAAGTTCAATCATTCTTACAATGCCTACAAATTTTTTGTTCTCCTCAATAACTGGTAATAACGGTAAATTATAATAAATCATAATAAAAGCAGCCTTCTCTACAGGATCAGTTGGTTCAACAAAATTTTTTGTTGCAAGCATTATATCACTTACAGGTTTCTGTAAAAGCTTTTTTGATTCCTGTTTAAAAAGGCTGTTCCAGCATATTGACAGATTTTTTGTTTTTTCGTCTTGAATTTTCAAGGATGTTTTCAATAATTCAGGTTCAAGTCCTTTAAGAATGTCTTTAATCGTAACGATTCCTAGAAGATTGTATTTTTCGTCAAATACAAGCATGGCTAGAGGTTCACTGTATTTTTGAGTCTGAATAAAAGAAGCCTTTACAACTTTAATAGACTGCTCAATACTAAACCAGTAAGGAATATGTGGAAACTCAAATACTCCTAACATTATATCTTTTACCAATTTTACCTCTGACATACCCCACCTCCTGAGGTTATAATGCTTTTCTTTGAAAAGCGATGAAGATTTTATGATTATCCATTTTTTTATAAAATTTATTTACAATAATAACCGTATCTCCTGAAAAAACCTTTTGATTCATTAAAATAGCAGGAAAGTTTTCTTCTAACTCAAAATATGAAGAAATTTCTTTGTTTAAGAAAATTAACTCAAAATAGTTATGGACTCTTGTTGTTTTGATATTGTATTTCTTTTCAAGAAGTTCAATAATGGATTGATGTTCGATGTCCTCTTCAATTAGCTGAGGACAGATATTGAAAGGAATGAAGGATTCCTGTATCATCGTAGGGTCTTTTTCAGCAAACCAGATTATTTTTATGTATATAACGTGTTTGTTTTCAGGAATGTTCAGTTCATTACTTAAATTGCCAACTGGCATCATTACTGTTTTTGCAACTATTTTTTCAGTAAATATAGAATCATTTTCAAACCATAATTTTTTAAAAACTGTTGCCATAATTAAACCTTCTGAGATAAAATTTTTACTCACGAAAGTTCCTTTGCCTTGTTGCCTGATTAAATATCCCTGCCTTACAAGCTCCATTAACGCATTTCTGACCGTTGCTCTGCTAACATTAAACATTCTGCAGAGCTGTTCTTCGGTAGGTATTTGCATACTAGAATACCACTCTTGATTTTCTATCTTTTTTTTTAAAATTGTGTATAGTTGTAAATATAATTTGGCATGGTCATCTCTGTTAATTAATTCAGCCATATTTACTCCTTTATAATATTGTTCTAACAATATTATGTTGCTTTAATCTTATATTGTAAGATTCTATATTTTATGAGGATAGAAAATATTTGTCAAAAAAATTGTATTATAAGCCAATTAAAATCACTTATGACCTCCAATATTTTGTCAAATATTAATGTATCCTGTCATATTCTAGCGTGTTAAAATTTATTTAGTGGACAATTTTGGGATTACTACTAAATTGAGTATAATACGATATGGATTTAGGGCGAATTTTTAAGTCAAAAGCCAAAAAAATAGAGGAAAAAGAAAAATTGAAAAAACTTTTAAAAGAAAAATATTCATACTTCAGAACCTTGCTTCACACAAACAATGATGTTCTTCGCATAATGGCTGATATGGAAGAAAAACTTTCGGGTGAATATGTTTTTGATATGCATTATATAAAAACTAATGTTAATGCCATTTCTAATGGAGTAATAGGAATAATTAAAAATTTAAATGCTCTTTCTGACAATAAATATGCACAATTAGAAAACGTTTATTATGAAATTAAAGAAAAAATAGAGAAAGCTCTTTCATCAAAAATAGATATACCTGTAACTGACTTTACAATTCCTTTTGAGTCTTTACCAAAGGATGCAATCAATATTGCAGGAGGCAAAAATGTTCATCTTGCAGAACTTAAGAACATTTTAAAAATCCCTGTTCCAGATGGTTTTGTTATAACTTCTTATTCTTATATAAAATTCATTGAATACAATCAATTAAAAGAAAAGATAACCAGAATTCTTAATGAAGCAAATATAAATAAGATTGAAGAACTTGAGCAATGTAGCATAAAACTCAAGGAAATTATAGTGAATTCAGAAATGCCACCAGAAATCTCAAGCTCTATTAAAATGGCTTATGAAAATTTATGTAAAAAGTTAAATAAAAAATGTCTGGTATCTGTAAGAAGCAGTGCAATTCACGAAGACTCTGATTTCAGTTTCGCAGGACAGTACTCTTCCTTCCTGAATGTTAAAGAAGAGTTTATTCCCGAAAAATACAAAGAAGTACTTGCAAGTCTTTTTAATACAAGAGCAATTTTTTACTATAAAACAAAAGGTTTTTCAGAAAGTGATATGGTAATGGCAGCAGGAGTTCTTGAAATGGTAAACGCTAAAGTTGGTGGAGTTATGTATTCAAAAAATCCTAATAATCCTGAAAGTGAAAATATAATAATTAACGCTGTAAGAGGATTGGGTAAACTTGTTGTTGATGGAGCGGTAACCGCAGAGTCATATGTGATAAAAAGGCATCCTCAATTATCCATAGTGGAAAAGCTTCCTGGCAAGCAGGATAAAATGCTCATATGCAATGAAGATGGTGATATTGAGGAAATACCTCTTCCTCCTCATAATTATGGGTTTTACCTTTCTGAGGAAAATGCCTTAAAACTTGCAAAGTTTGCAATTGAGATAGAACAATACTACGGTTTGCCTCAGGATATTGAATGGGCTATTGACGAAGAAGATAACATCTATATACTTCAAACACGTCCATTAAAAATTATGGATATTCTTCAAAGAGTTATTTCAAATTTAGAGGATACTTCAGCAAAAAAAGTCTCAAAACCACCCAAATTTGAAGGTTACAATATTTTAATTGATAGAGGTGTCTCAGCATGTAAGGGTGTAGGATATGGAAAAGCGTTTATTTTAGAAAATGATAGCATGCTTGAAGACTTTCCAGAAGGATGGGTTTTAGTTGCGAAACATACAAATCCACAGTATGTGGTTATAATGAACAAAGCATCGGCTATTATAACTGATGTAGGTACTCCTACAGGTCATATGGCTTCACTATCAAGAGAATACAATGTACCGACAATCCTTAACACTGAAAATGCTACAAAATTACTAAAGCATGGTCAGGAAATAACAGTTGATGCTTATAACTGTCTAATATATGAAGGTAAAGTTGAAAAGCTTATTGAAATGGCAAAAATTGAAGGTCCTTTTAAAGAAACTTTAATTTATAAAATGCTCGAAAAAATATTGAAGTTTATTGTACCATTAAATTTAGTTGATCCCACTTCGAATGAGTTTAAACCTGAAAACTGTAAAACACTTCATGATATAACAAGATTCTGTCATGAAATGGTTATGCATGAGATGTTTACCATGTGGGAGAGATATGACAGTGAAATTCATGCAATTCCCCTTGTTACAGGACTTCCTATTGCAATATTGGTCCTTGATTTAGAAGAAGGTTTAAAAGAAGGAATAGATAAAGCTACAGAAGACGATGTGCTTTCAATTCCGCTCAGAGCAATACTTAGAGGTATGAAATCAATGCAATGGCCAGGTCCTCCTCCTGTGGATGCAAAAGGATTTTTGGGCATGGTTGCTCATACTGCTTCAATTCCGGAAGATGAGTTGAATAAAACAGCTAAAAAAAGTTTCTGTATAGTAACCAGACATTATATGAATTTCAGTTTGCGTCTTGGTTATCATTTTTCAATGATTGAAGCATATGCTGGTGAAAACATCAATGACAATTACATAAAATTCTTTTTTAAAGGTGGAGGTGCTGCCATTGACAGAAGATTTAGAAGAGTAAAATTAATTACAGAAATTTTAAAAACAATAGGATTTAGAATTTCAACAAAGGAAGATATAATAAATGCAATTTTGACAAAATATGATACTCCAACAATTGAAAGATATCTTGAAATAATGGGAAAACTGACAGCATATACAAAACAATTAGATATGGTTTTGTTTAATGATGCAGTGGCTCAGATGTATATTGATGAATTCGTAAAGAAATATATAAAGAAAAATTAACTATGCAAAAAGTTTATTTTAAAAAAGTTCATTCCTTTAAAATACTAAAAAGTAACCGGAAAAAAGAACTAGAAAAATAGCAGTAGTAAGAAAAATCATCTCTATTGATGTTCTCATGTCAGTTCCAAAAGCTGTTGCAAAAATCATACTCAGAAGCATCGAAGGCATGCCTGCATCAATCATGCAAGAGTTAAGGGGAATTTGTGGTAAGCCTATAATCTTTCCAAAACTATAAGCAAGCAATGGTGAAACAATAAGCTTTACTGCAATAGCAGGTGAACAGATTGTAAGTTTTTTGGGAGATACAGCTTTGATGGATAATCCAACAATAGTTAACATTATATATGTTACAAATATTGATATATCTTTTAAAAAATTCACTAAGATATCAGGTACAGGAATAATCAGTTCTCTGACAATTAATCCAATAATCATTCCCCAGATTGGTGGAATTTTTATAAGTGTTTGAATCGAATTTTTCAAAGTGAAACTTTGGGCTTTACCGTATTTCATACAAATTGCAATACCAACAGTCCAGGTAAGAGGTGTGCTTGCTAAAAAATCGTATGTGAAAGCATAGCTCATTCCTTGCTCTCCATAAAGCTTTGTAAGAATCGGTAAGCCTACATAAAGCACATTTCCAAATGAAGCGCATATTATTAAAGATCCCATAACCTCAGGTTGAATGGATAGAGACATAACTTTATTAATCTTTTTATAAATAAACCATGAAATCGCCACACAGCTCAGTATTGTTAAATTTGCAACAATCGATATTTTTAAATGACTAACACTAAAAGGCATTGTATAGGCTGTTTTAAAGCAGATTAATGGAATTATGAAATAAAAAACAAAGGAATTAGTCTTATCTCTCAAAAAATCAATTCTTTCGGGTGAAATATTAAAAAAAGACAGTAAACATCTTATTATTAAACCCAGGACTATAAATAAAAAAATTTCACCAAGCATTATTGTTCCCTGAGGAAAACTAATGTTTTAGTTCCATGCACTTAAAGAGATAAAAATTTATCTGCTAATTCAATAGAGTTCTGGATACAGTCGTTTACACTTACACCTCTGTAAGCATTGCCTGTTAAGTAAAATCCAGGAAAACTTTTAAGCCTTTCATCAATTTTTCTCAGTTTTTCCTCATGCCCTACTTGATACTGGGGGATAGCTTTTTGCCATCTGAAAATTTTTATAAATTCTGGGTTACCCTTAATACTCAAAATATCCCTTAGCTCTGATAATGCAGTTTCAATCAGTTTTTCATCAGGCAACAAAGCAAGGTCAGGAGATCTCATGCCGCCAATCATTGTTCTTAATAAAACATATCCTTGAGGTGCTCTGTTTGGAAATATAGTTGAATCAAAAAGACATCCTAGAATTTTTCGTTTCTCCCTGTGAGGAACAAGAAAGCCATAAAGACCTGTGCCAAAACCTATTTGTTCTGTTTTAAATCCAAAGGCAACAACACTTAAAGGAGGATATGGAATTGATGCTAAAAGTTTGCTAAGTTCTTTATCAAACTCTTTAACAATGTTGGCTGATTCATGGGCCGGGCAGGCAAGAACTATTTTAGTTGCCTGTAAATACTCTCCATCTGCCATGTAAAGGTTATATAAACCATTGTTTAACGTTATATCCAGCACTTTTTTATTTTTTAAAATTTTTGAGGCAAGCTTGTTTTCAAGACTCTGAATGAGTTCTACCATACCATTTCTAAAAGACATAAGCATACTCTTTGGAGCTGTCTCAACATTCTTTTTTCCTTTTTTAAGAGCAATCAAGCCTTTTATAAGACCACCATATTTTTTTTCAAGCCAGTATACTTTTGGAAAACAGCTTTTCATGCTCATCTTTGTAGGATCACCTGCATATATTCCTGTTGACATTGGATCAATCAGTTTTTCATAAAACTCAGTGCCAACTCTTCTGCTTACAAAGCTCTGAACTGATTCATCTATGTCTTCCTTTAACGGTGGGATGAAATACTCTCCTATCATTCTAATTTTTCCCCTCACAGAAAGCAGTGAAGAGGCAAAAAATTTTAAAGGATCCTCAGGTACTTTTTTTAATTGTCCATCAATAAGAATATATCTTACCTTTGAATGTTCACTGCCCATTAAAGGCTCTATGCCTAGCTCATTTGCAAGGACAATTGTTGAAGGTTTATTATTTAGAAATCCATTAACTCCAGCTTCGCATAAAAAGCTTGAAATATTTTCAGATACTATCTTTCCGCCTGCTTTATTTTCCGCCTCAATAATCTTTATATCAAGATCAGGTTTCTTTTTTAACAGAAAGTATGCAAGGGAAAGTCCTGAAATTCCGCCTCCTACAATAACTACTTCTGCTTGCCCCATCTTATAATTGCCTCCACCATATCTTTTATTGTTGATCTATCTGGCATAATGCTTACTTTATAACCTTTTTCTTCTATAGCTTTTGCAGTGGTTTTTCCAATTGCTGCAATTGTTAAGTCTTTTAGGACATTTTTGACTTCATCCTTGAGCATTTCAAAAAGATTATTAAAACTTGAAGGAGATGTGAATGTTGCAACTGTGATTTTTCCTTCCATTAAAAATCTTGAAAGTCTTTTGGCATGCTCTGATGGTTTTACTGTCCTGTATGTTTCTGGAGCATCAACAACAACACCAGCATTTTGCATCGCTTTAGCGAATGACTTAAGTGCAATATCAGATCTTGGATAGAGAATACGAATTGAAGATGGAGATTCATGAATAACTTTCTTTTTAAAGAGCTCTGCCACTGCTTCAGCGTTAAATTCATCAGGAATAATATCGGCATTTATGCCGTACTTTTTCAATGTATTTGCGGTTTCTTGTCCAAGGACACAGATCAAAACTCCCTTTAAATCCCTTACGTCTTTACCAAGAAAGATAAATCTTTTAAAAAAGAAATTGACAGCCCGTGGGGATGGAAATACTATATAGTTATAACTTTTTATGTTTTTTATAGAATTATCAAGCTCTGTAAAATCCTCAGGTGGCAAAAAATTAATTGTTGGAAATACAAAAAGCTCAGCTCCAAGCTCTTCAAGTTTTAAATAATCATCTGTTAACTGTCTGGTTATTAAAATTCTCTGTCCGTAAAGAGGCTTTCTTTCATACCAGTTAAGTTTTTCTCTTAAGCTCACCACCTCACCTATTACAAGGATTGCCGGGGGTGAAATGTTATGGTCTTTTGCAAGTTTAGCAATCTCTGATATTGTGCCAGTAACAACCTTTTGCTCTGGTCTTGTGCCCCACCGAATAATTGCTGACGGTGTTTGAGGATTTAAGCCTTCATTAAGCAATTTATCAGTTATTGTTTCAAGATTCTTCACACACATCAAAAAAATCATTGTCTCTGAGTTATTTAATGCTCTGAGATGTGTGAAAATCCTTTCCTGCTTTGACAGATCTTCGTTGCCTGTTATAACTGTAAAGGCTGATGCTACTCTGCGATGAGTAACCGGAATTCCAGCATAAGCAGGAACAGCAATAACAGAACTTATGCCAGGTATTATCTCAAATATAATTCCCTCGTTAGCAAGAACTTCAGCCTCTTCACCACCTCTTCCAAAAACAAAAGGATCTCCGCCTTTTAACCTGCATACAACGTTGCCTTCCTTTGCTTTCTCAATAAGCACGCGGTTTATATCATCTTGAGTCATTTCATGATGGCCGCCTCTTTTTCCAGCATAAATAAACTCCACATCTTCTCTTGCATAAGTTAAAAGTCTAGGATTTATGTGAAAATCATAAACAATACAGTCAGCTCGCTGTATTGCTCTTAATCCTTTAACTGTAATTAAACCCGCATCACCGGGTCCTGCTCCTACAAGGTAAACCTTGCCATTTTTCACTGTTACCTCCTGAATTTACCGGTAAAGATTTTAAATTTCCTATTCACGCACTATTTAAAATAATCTGAAAATTTCATTTCAAAAATCACAGAAAAATGGTTCTTGATTATTCTACTAGTAAATTAGGATTGCCTCCTTTATCTAGCAATTCTCTGGCAAGGTCTTCAGCAAGGATATTTGCCTGAGAAAGACTACCATTTCTTGAACCTCGTATAATTGACCATTTACCATCAGGATCCCCTAGTATCCCTTCTATGTTTATAGTTGTTTTATTATTTTGTTTTAGTATTTTTGCATGACATGCAAGAGGCACCTGACAGCCTCCTCCCATTATGCTCAGAAAAGCTCTCTCTGCACGTACACAAATAGCTGTATCTTCATGATTCAATGGTTTTATTATTTCATTAATAAATTCATCATCTACTCTTGTTTCTATTCCAATAGCACCCTGTCCTATGGCAGGAATCATTGTGTCTTCTGATATTACTTCCGTAATAAGATTCTCCAGCCCCATTCTTTTTATCCCAGCCATTGCAAGAATAATGGCGTCAAAATCCCCATTTTTTAGTTTTTTTATACGCGTATCAACATTTCCTCTAAGAGGCTTTATGTTGAAATCAGTTCTAATTGCTTTTAGTTGAACTGTCCTTCTAAGGCTACTTGTGCCCAAAACCGCACCATCAGGAAGCTCTTGTAAAGATTTATTGTTGTTGCTTATAATGGCGTCTCTTGGATTTTCTCTTTCGCATATTGCAGCTATATGTAGCCCTTCTGGAAGTTCTGCAGGAACATCCTTCATGCTGTGCACCGCGATGTCAATCCTGCTTTTAAATAGAGCTTCCTCGATTTCCTTTACAAACAAACCTTTTCCGCCAATTCTGGATAAAGGAGCATCAGTGATTTTATCCCCTGTTGTTTTTATCTTCTCAATTTCTATCACTAAATCTGGATAGAGTCTTTCCAGTTTGTCTTTAATCCAGTTTGCCTGCCATAGCGCAAGTTTACTTCCTCTGGTTCCTATAATTATCTTATTCTTCGTCACTGTCAAGTCCGAACAACCTCCTTGCTGCAAAAATGAGTATTTCTTTATCTTCGCAGTTATTTTTTAATGCTATTGTTGGAGAATGCATAATTTTATTGAGAATACTCTGAGTTAGATAATCAATTGAACTTAAAACCTCAGGTGACAAATCCTTAAAACGATTTTTGAATTTTTCAAACTCCTCCTGTCTGAGCTGCTCTGCTCGGGTTCTGATTGATACTATTACTGGAACAGATTGCAACGAACTGATCCACTGGAAAAATTTTTCAGTTTCTTCCTCCACAATCTTTAGTGCCTTCTCTGCCTCTTTTCCCCTTTCAAATAGATTACTGTCAACAACATTCTGAAGGTCATCAATATTATATAGATAAACATTATCAACTTCATCACAGGCTGGATCTATGTTTCTTGGAACAGAGATATCAATAAAAAACAGAGGCTTATACTTTCTCCGCGACATTATTTCCTTAATGATTTCTTTATTGATTACATAGTAAGGCGCATTAGTAGAGCAGATTACAATATCAACGCTTACAAGTTCCTGCTTTAAATTCTCAAACAGAGTTGCAACTCCATGAAACTTAATTGCGAGCTCTTCTGCCTTTTTATATGTTCTATTTGTTACAAAAATATTTTTTATACCACTACTGATTAAATGTTTCATTGCAAGCTCTGCCATTTCTCCAGCACCTATAAGAAGAACTGATTTCTTATCAAGTTTGTGAAATACTTTCTTTATTAAATCGACGGCAGCATAGCTTACAGATACTGGATTTTCTCCTATGCGAGTTTCATTTCTCACTCTTTTTGCAGTAAAAAGAGCTCTATTCATTAAATGATTAAGAATAAGCGAGGTTGTCCTTTCTGAAAGAGCTATTTCATAAGATGCTTTGACCTGGCCTGTTATCTGAGGTTCACCAACAATCATTGAGTCTAAGCTAGATGCAACTCTGAATAGATGCATTACAGCATCTCTATCTGTATAGGCATAGAGATATTTTTCAAAATCTGTAATGTCAATTTGATGAAACTTAGCTAGAAACTCCTTTATCACATCAGCTATTTCAGATTGTTTTTCAGAGTAGATATATATCTCAACTCTGTTACATGTTGAAAAAATAACAACTTCCCCAACAGATTCGAGCTTGATTAGCTTTTTTAAAGCCTCTCTTGTTGACTCCTCTGTATTAAACGCAAGCTTTTCTCTTATTTCAACAGGTGCTGTTTTATGATTTAATCCAACAACTATTAAGCCCATAGTTTTCTATGAAAGCTCTCTGTTAAAAGATTTACACCAAAAAAACCAATTATTACTAGAAGAAAGCCGATAATTGTAAGATATGCAGCTTTTTTTTTCCTCCAGTCTCCCTTAACCATTAAATAAAATATTGCAAGGTATACAATCCATGTAATAAAACTGCATACCTGTTTTGGATCAAATACAATTCCACCTAGATGTAAATATTTTATCAAGCCAAATAAAAGTGCAACTGTATAAACAGGAAATCCCCAGAATATTAACCGGTAGTTCACTCTATCAAGAATTTCAAGACTTGGCAGGATTTTTTCAAAACCTCCAAATTTTTTGGACTTAACTGATTTTTCCTGAATGAGATAAAGAATACTGAAAATGAAGGCAATGCTGAACAACGCTATGCCAAACAAAGCCAGAATTGCATGAAGATCAATCAACGGACTTCTCAACTCAGGTTTGATAATTGGAATGCTTCTTGAGAAGAAAGCGCTTATAAACATCAATAGAAAACTGAGAATTATCCCGAAATTTAAAATTTTTGTTCTGTAAAAATAATTGATGAATATGGAGACTGATAAGATACTCCAGGCAAAAAAAGAAGTGGCTTCATGCATTGAAAATACAGGCGCCTGACCTGAAATGATATACCTTACAGCCAGATAAACTGTATGTAAAACAAATCCTGATAGGCAGAGAATAAATATGATTTTTTCAAAATCTGTTTTTTTTCTTACAAGCTCAGAAATACTGAGAAGAAATCCTGCAAAATAAAGAGTTAATGCAATTTCAAAAAAAAGAGTTCCCATTAAAAACAACCCAGCTCACATTTGCGAATTTTTATATTTAATTCATTGGCTATTCTTCCAACTTCAATATATGGCACTGCAAGTTCTTCAGCTATTTTTCTTGCTTCAGTGCAGGTAATTCTACCACTGTTACTTCTTTCCTGCAGAAGCTGGTGAATCTTTTTTTTAATCTCAACATTTTCAATCTCTGCCATAACATCCTCCAGATTATACGGTTTTTTAAGGACAATATCTGCTATTTCAATAACAGATTTTGCAGAAGGTTTTATATTGTCTTTGGTATCATCTTTAAGAAATATTATAACATCTGGCCGCATTATTCTTACCAGAGAATTCCCTTCAATGATGAGAACATATTTTGTATTACAATTAAGAACAATATTTTTATTAGAACTAATATCTTCCATAATGTTATGAATAATATTCTTTAAATTCTTCCCAATCTCTGGCAGGTCCTTGTCAGTTGATTTTACCCAGTAAACAAAATCTGCACCTGCTTTTTTCATTCTCGAGGTGTCTTTACCAGATTGACTAATTACGGATGAGTCTTTAATAATGCATGAATAAAGAGAGGTTCTGGTATATTTTGCTGCAAATATTTTTAGTGCTGTACCATATCGTCTTTTTAACTCAGCTATCAGGCTTTCAATAAGATAAGTCTTGCCAACTCCGCTTCTAATTCCGCCAATTCCGATACTTAATGAAAAAAACATACTCTATAATAACGAATTGATAAGATACATGTCACTGTAAGTTATTTTTCGTTTCTGTTCTATTGTAAAAAATTTCTTATACAGCCAATCTATTGGTCTAAAATTTGTATTCAGTTTTACTCTCTCAGCAAATTAGGGTTATAATAATTTTCATGAAAATTAAAATCATTATAATTACTGTTATTGTTTTTATAGCATTTGTTGCAGGTGCAGGATTTGCTTTATTTAGAGATATACCATCAATAAAAGACTTTGATAAAGTAAAGATGCCACAGGGAACAAAAGTCTATGCAGAGGATGGCCGTTTAATTGGAGAGTTTAAAATCCAGAAAGGTATATATATACCTTTCAAGCAGATTCCTAAGTATCTTATAGATGCTGTGGTTGCTACAGAAGACAGTCGTTTCTGGAAACATAAAGGTATTGACTATATTGGAATAGGCAGGGCTGTTGTAACAGATATTTTACATATGAGTCTTAAAGAAGGTGGTAGTACAATTACACAACAACTTGCGAAAATTATGTTCCTTACGCCTGAAAAAACTCTTTCACGAAAAATTAAAGAAGCCTATCTTGCAATGAAAATTGAAAAAGAATTAAACAAGGAAAAAATTCTTGAACTGTATCTTAATAATGTTTATTTTGGACACGGTGCATACGGGGTTGAGATGGCATCAAGAATATATTTTGGCAAGTCTGTACACCAGATAACACTTCCTGAAGCAGCTTTGCTTGCAGGACTAATAAGAGCACCTAATATTTATTCTCCATATAATGACCTTGTTAAAGCAAAACAACGTCAAGAAGTAGTTCTTGAAAGAATGGAAAGTGAGGAATTAATTACTCCTAATGAAAGAAAAAGATCTTTTTCTCAACCAATTCATTTAAGTTCGCTGAGAATTTCAACTGAAAATTACAATTATTTTCTTGAGTATGTGAGAAAACAGCTCGAAGAAAATTTTGATATTGAAAAAATATACAAAGGAAATTTAAAAGTTTATACAACTCTTGACCCTCAGGCTCAGATATCTGCTCAAAGAGCATTACAAGAAGGACTCAGAGATATTGATAAAAGAATTGGCTGGCGAGGTCCAGTTGATAAAGTATCAATAAAAAAAGAAGAAAAAGAAGAAGAAAAAATCGCCTTTTATCCTTCTCAGGGCGATATTGCAAGAGGGGTTGTTCTTTCTGTTTCAAGTAACCAGGCTATTATTAAAGCACGAGGACTCAAAGGAAGACTTCTTATAAGTGATGCTATGTGGGCAAGCAGAGTTCTTGACCAGGCAGGCAAAGTTAAAGTTATTAAAAATTTTAAACTGACAGACATATTGCAACCCGGAGATGTAATAATGGTTAAATTCAAAGCGGTGGGGAAAGAAATTCTTTTTTCTCTTGAGCAGGATACAGAAATAGAAGGAGCTATCGTAGCTTTAGAGCCACAGACTGGCTATATAAGAGCAATGGTTGGAGGATATAGCTTTCAGAAGGGGGAGTTTAACAGAGCAGTTTTTGCAAAGAGACAACCAGGGAGTGCCTTCAAGCCTTTTGTTTATGCTGCTGCCATAGAAAAGGGATTTACTCCTGATAGCACCATTCCTGATGAACCAATAAGTTATAGAACAGGGCTTAAAGAGTGGTCTCCCTCAAACTATGATGGAGAATTCTGGGGAGAAATATCATTGAGAACAGCTCTTGCCTATTCACGAAATGTGCCCACTGTAAAACTGGCTGAAATGGTAGGAGTGAATTCTATTATTGAGCTCGCCCGAAGAGCAGGAATAAAATCTGAAATGCCTTCTGACCTCACAATTGCTCTTGGAAGTGTTAGCCTTTCACCTTTGGAATTGACTTCAGCATATGCTGTTTTTGCCAATGGTGGTAAAAAAATTAAGCCAATTGCCATAAAATATGTTACTGATGGTTTAGGTAAAATTTTAGTTAGAAATGAACCTGAAGTAGAGGATGTTTTAGCGGCTCAGGTTGCTTATACTGTAACCAATATGCTAAGGGATGTAATTTCTTATGGAACAGGCACAAGAGCAAATATAGGTAGACCTGTTGCAGGAAAAACCGGAACCAGCAATGATTTTAAGGATGCATGGTTTGTAGGTTATACGCCCCAGCTTGTTGCAGGAGTATGGGTTGGTTATGATGATATGAGAAAAAGTCTTGCTCATGGAGAAGCTGGTGGCAGAGTATCTGCACCAATATGGGCTCAATTTATGAAAGAAGCTCTTGCTAAAAAAGAGGTGCAGGATTTTATTAATCCTGATACAATGCAGAAACCTTCTGAACCTAGTGAATCTGATGAATCTGATGAATCATTAAAGACTCCTTCATCCACAGGAGTTGATTCAATTATGCCAAAGTAAAGAAGAATAATCATGCGTATTTTAGTTTTTGGATTAGGTGCTATTGGAACTGTTTTTGCAACATCTCTTAAAGCCTCAGGACATGAGGTATTTGGATTAACAAAAGAAAAATATATTGCAAAAATAAAGAACAATCTATTAAAAATTTATGGAGTTTTTGGGCAAAAACAGGCTAAGCTGGATGGTATTTTTACTGATATCCAGCACATAAAGAGCTATCCAATTGACCTTGTAATAGTTTGTGTAAAAGCTTATGATACAGAGCTTGTAATAAATCAGCTTAAAAGTATTCTGACACAGAATACTGTGGTATTGCTGGCCCAGAATGGATATGGAAATTATGAAATAGCGAGTTCTTTAATTGGTAAGGAAAGAGTGATTCTTTCAAGAATTATATTCGGTGCCAAAACTATTGAGATAGGAGTTGCAGAAGTAACTGTATTTGCTGATGATATTGTTATCGGGCAACCTGATAATGCAATTTCTGAAGAAAAATTAAAAGAGATTGACAATGCTTTTAATAAAGCAGGACTTCCTACAAGAGTGTCTAAAGATGTTTATGCCATACTGTGGGACAAAATTATTTATAATTCAGCTTTGAATCCTCTAGGAGCTATTCTTGAATGTACATATGGAGTGCTTGCAGACAATGAAGAAACAAGGTTAATAATGAATAAAATAATTGAAGAGATTTTTTATACAACTAAAGCAAAAGGAATAAAACTTAATTGGACGGATTATAAAGAATATCTCAGCTATTTTTATGAAAATCTGCTTCCTCCAACAGTAAAACATTTCCCTTCAATGTATTATGATATAAAACAAGGTAAAAAAACCGAAATAGATGCATTAAATGGAGCCATTGTAAGACTTGCAAACGAGTGTAATTTATCAGTCCCTGTAAATAAAATAATTACAAATTTTATAAGAGTAAAAGAAAATTTAATAAAAAAATAGATAATTCCTATTTTAATTGCTTCTCTATTTATGCTAAATTATTTAATATGATTGATTTTATTTTTAATCCATCTTCTATAGCTGTAATTGGTGCTTCTGCAGAAGAGAAAAAAGTAGGTTATGCTATTCTGAAAAATCTTATAAATGGGTACAAAGGTAAAATATATCCTGTAAATCCTGGAAGGACAGAGATATTTTCTCTTCCTTGTTACCCTTCAGTATCAGCGATACCTGATAAAGTAGATCTCGCAATTATTGTAATACCGGCTAAAGCAGTTAAAGAGTCCTTAAAAGATTGTGCTCAGGCAGGAGTGAAGGGTGTTATTGTAATTACAGCAGGTTTTAAAGAAGTTGGTGGAGATGGCGTTACAAGAGAAGGAGAGATAGTTGAAATTGTAAGATCATCAGGAATGAAAATGGTTGGTCCAAACTGTCTCGGTGTAATCAATACTACAAATAAAATGAATGCTTCTTTTGCTCCAGATTTACCTCCTGATGGAAGGGTTGCTCTATTTTCGCAATCAGGAGCATTAGGCGTTGCAATAATAGACTGGGCAGTAGAGAACAATTTCGGTTTTTCAAAATTTGTAAGTTTTGGTAATAAAGCCGATTTGAATGAAATAGATTTTTTAGAATATTTTGCAAAAGATCCAGATACAGATGTAATTATTGGTTATATTGAAGATGTTATAGATGGCAAAAAATTTTTACAGATAGCCAGAGAAGTGACAAAAGTCAAACCAGTAATACTTATCAAGTCCGGTGCAACAGTAGCAGGTGCAAGAGCTGCTTCTTCGCATACAGGAGCACTTGCAGGCTCTGATAGAGCTTTTACAGAGGCTTTCAGAAAAACAGGCATTATAAGAGTTTCTAGTATTCAGGAACTTTTTGAAACAGCTGAAATGTTTATTTCAAAAAGAAATCCCAAAGGTAGAAGACTTCTTATTATTACAAATGCAGGGGGTCCAGGAATAATTGCGGCAGATACAGCAGATAAAATGGGAATAAAACTTGACCCAATGACCAGAAATTCAATAGATGCCATAGCAGAAAAACTTCCCTCAACAGTATCTCTTTATAATCCTGTTGATATAATTGGTGATGCCACATCAGAGAGATATCAAATTGTTCTTGATCAAGCTCTGAAAGATGAGGTTGTAGAAGGAGTTTGTGTGATACTTACGCCTCAGGCAGTTACCGATGTTGACAACATTGCAGATGTAATAGTAAATTCATCTCAAAATACAGATAAACCTGTTTTTGCAACATTTATTGGTGGTAAGAGAGTAAAAAATGCTATAACTAAACTTAAAAATATGAGGATTCCATGTTTTAGTGATCCTTCTATTGCAATTAATGCATATAGAAGACTCATTGATTTTGTTGAAATGAATAATAAAAAGATGTCTGATGGAAGTCCTATAAAAATGCCAGAAGAAAATATTAAAAAAGTAGCTGAGATATTGCAAAAGTTGCAGACACAGGGAATTTCTGAGATAGGTGGAGAAGAGGCAATGCAGATACTGTCTCTTTATGGATTTTCTTTTCCTGAAAGAGCGCTTGCAAAAACGCCTATGGAGGCAGTCGCTATAGCAGAAAGGATTGGTTATCCAGTTGTTATGAAGGTTTCCTCTCCGCATATTCTTCACAAAACTGATGTTGGTGGCGTAAAGATAAATCTTAATAATGAGAAAGCAGTTTATAATGCTTTTGTTGAGATTACAACAAATGTTAAAAGATTTATGCCCGATGCATATATAGAAGGTGTGATGATATATGAAATGGTTTCTGGTGGTAAAGAAGTTATTCTTGGCGTGAGTTATGATAGAAGTTTCGGTCATATGATTATGTTTGGGCTCGGAGGAATTTATGTGGAAGTGCTTAAAGATGTTTCTTTCAGAATAGTCCCTGTATCTGAAGAAGAAGCAGTTGAGATGATAAATGAAACTAAAGGAAGTAGAATTCTTGATGGAGTAAGAGGTGAAAAACCTTATGACAAAGCAGATATAGCGAGTTGCATTAGAAAACTTTCTGCACTCGTTCAGGATTTCCCCATAATTAAAGAGATTGATATTAATCCATATATGGTATTCAATAATGGTGGAATTGGACTGGATGCAAGAATAATAATTTAAAAGTAAAAATATGGAGGATAAAATGATTCCAATTTTTATAATATCAAATCGAGCTTTTACGGGGAAAAATTTCTTCGCATTAGGGTTGGCTCTTACTCTTAAGGAACGTGGATTTAAAGTGGGCTATATAAGGCCTCTTGGAAGAATTCCTTTGAAAAAAGGGGATGAAGTATTTGATGAGGAAGCAGTTTTTATAAAGGAACTATTAGGGCTTGAAGAACCCTTAAATGTGATATCTCCGTTTGTTTTTACTTATGAAACACAGTACAGACTTTTTGAGGGTTCAGATTTAAAGGTAAAAGAAAAAGTTCTTAATTCCTTTTCAAAACAGAGTACTAAAGACTTTGTGATAGTAGTTGGTTCTAATAATATATTTGAAGGTTTCACTCTTGGTATTGATGCTATAGGTCTACTAAACGAAACAAATGGAAAAGTTATAGCCATTCAACACTGGGATAGTGATCTAGCTATGGATGATATATTCGGGATAAGACAGCTAGTTGGTGATAGATTTATTGGTGCAGTTATAAATAAAATTGTTCCTGAACAGTTCCATCATGTTAAGGAAAAAGTAATTCCATTTATTGAGGGAAAGGGTATAAAGATTTTGGGAGTCTTCAAAAAGGATAAGTTTCTTGAGGCTGTTACAGTAAGAAGACTAATGGAAGCTGTAAATGGTGGTCTTGTATGCTGTGAGGATAAGCTTGATGAATTTGTTGAAAATCTTTCCATAGGAGCAATGGACCCTGAAACAGCACTTTCATACTTTTTAAGAACTCCAAATAAAGCTGTTATAACAGGAATTCACAGGACTGACATTCAAATTGTTGCAATGGAAACATCAACAAAGTGTTTAATTCTCACAGGTGGAATGCATGTGAATGAGACAGTCAGTGGAATAGCAAAGGCTAAAGGAATCCCGATTGTTGTTACTCCAATGGATACATTCGCAGCTGTTGATAGAATGGAAAAGCTTATGGGAAAAGCTGTAATAAGAGAAAAAGATAAAGCAATAAAAGCAAAAGAAGTTGTCAGTAGTGAATTTGATATAGAAGAATTTTTAAGAAAAATCAGATAATGAATGATTTTGAACAGGCTCTTCTTGAAAAAGCCAATATCCTTGTTGAAGCTCTTCCATATATAAGAAAATTTTACGGAAAAACATTTGTCATAAAATATGGTGGTGCTGCTCAAAAAGAGCCTGAACTGAAACAGGCTTTTGCTCAGGATATTGTCTTACTCAATTTTATCGGAATAAATCCTGTTGTTGTTCATGGTGGTGGTCCCAAAATTACTGAACTCATGAAAAAACTCGGTAAAAACCCTACGTTTATTCATGGACACAGAGTAACTGATAAAGAAACCATGGAAATTGTTGAGATGGTTCTTGGTGGTGTTATAAATAAGGAAATCGTTCAACTCATTAATTCTCATGGTGGAAAAGCTGTTGGACTTACAGGGAAAGATGGTAATCTTTTAAAAACAACTAAAAAAAATATAAAAATCAATAATGAAGAAATTGATCTAGGATTTGTTGGTGAGATAGAAGAAGTTTGCGTGGATGTTCTTGAAAGCTTACAGAATAGAGGTTTTATTCCAGTTATAGCACCGATAGGATTTGATAAAAAGGGGCAGAGTTATAATATAAATGCTGATACAGTTGCTTCTGCTATTGCTGTCGCAGTAAAAGCTGAAAAGCTCATACTTCTTACAGATGTTAAAGGAATAAGTGATGAAAACAATAACCTTATTTCCACTCTTAATAATGAAGATGCAATAAAATTTATAGAGGCAGAAATTATTAGTGGTGGAATGATTCCTAAAGTCTATGCATGCCTTAATGCCCTTAAAGGCAATGTGAGAAAAACGCATATAATAGATGGAAGAATTCCACACAGTCTGCTTCTTGAAATTTTTACTAAAAAAGGAGTTGGCACAGAGATTGTTCTCTAAAAATATTTGGTATTTTTCTAAAAATTAATTTCAAAATTTTATATGTCTGATAGAAGAATCTGTATTCAATCTTCCTATATTGCTCCGGGAGTTTTATTAAACCTTTCAATGGAGGATAGAAAATATCTTTTTAATGTTATGAGATGCTCGCATGGAGATCTAATCTCTGTTACTGATGGCAGGGGAAAAAGTTTTAAAGCAAAAATAATAAATAAAGCTACGATAGAGATTATTCATGAAGAGGAATTATTCACTGAAGATGATTTTTCAATAGTTCTATGTCAGGGAATACTTAAGGGTGAAAAAATGGAAACTGTCATTCAGAAAGCTACAGAGCTTGGAGTTAAAAAAATAGTACCTTTTATAAGTGAAAGATGTGTTATAAGGAATACAACTAAACTTGAAAGATGGAAAAAAATTGCAAAAGAAGCTACCGAGCAATCAGGAAGAAGTATTATTCCTGAAATAAGTGATGTTATAAATTTTTCTGATTTAATTAAACATATTGATAATGGTATTATTTTCTGGGAAAAAGAAAGATTGCCTTTAATACAGAGCATACATGAAATTAATCATAAAAATTCTTTATTTTTACTAATAGGACCAGAAGGAGGTTTCAGCTCTGAAGAAGTTAAACAGGCATCTGAAAAGGGATTAAAGGTTGCTTCTCTGGGAAAAAGAATACTGAGAGCAGAAACTGCGTCAATAGTATCAGTAGGTATTGTAAGCTTTCTCATGCAAAATTATGATATAATTAAAAAATGACACTAACTACAAAGGAAAAAGCAATTAAAATTGCAGCTTTACTTGATAATAAAAAGGCAAATGATATTAAAATTCTTGAAGTTAAAGAATTAACAATAATAACAGATTACTTTGTAATCTGTTCTGCTGATAGCACAACTCAGGTTAAAGCTTTAACAGAACATTTAGAAGAAACAATGAAATTAGAGGGGTTCAAACTTTTTGGAATAGAAGGCGTTTCAAATGCACGCTGGATTTTAATGGATTATGGTGATGTTATTGTTCATATTTTTTTGGAAGAAACAAGACGATATTATGATCTTGAAAGACTATGGCTTGATGCACCACGAATTACTTTTGAGGGAACTAACGTATATAAACGCCCTGTAATGTATAGATGAAATGTCCTGTTATGGTTAAACTGTTTTTCTCCCAATCATCAGGCAATGGCCAGAAAGGTTCAGCATCTTTTAATGCCTGAATTGCTGCATCATCAAGCATTCTATATCCAGATGTCCTTAAGAGTTCAACAGAAACAAGTTTGCCTCTTTTGTCAATTGTAAATCTAAGATAAAGATCGCCGAATATACCTCTTTCTGCAGCCTGAGGAGGATACTGCCAGACCCTTTCTATTTTTTCTTTAAGTCGTTCAAGATATCCCCAGTTATTGAATTCTTTGGTAGAAAAAGTTAATCCTGATGATGCTTCCATATCTTTTTTGTTTTTTTGTCTTCTAGAAAGCTTTGCTATTACATCTTTGTCAAAGAGGTCAGGAGAGTTTTTTTGAGATAATTCTGTAAACTGCCTGTCTGTTTTTAAAGACTGTAAAGACGCTGATTCTTTCTGTTTTTCTGTTGTTTCTCCGCGATTTCCTTTTGGAATAGCAGTGAGATCCTTTGGTTGTCTAGGTTCTCGAATAGGAGGAAGTTTTTCCAGAGTTTTAGGAGGAGGTGTTTTTACAGATGGTGTGGCTCTTGATGATGGTGGAGTAGGGGGTACAATTAAAACAGAAACTGGCTCAGTAACTACTTTTCCAGGCTTAAAATACTCCTGCCACAACATGATAAATATGAATAACAAAATATGGAAAATACAAGAATAAATTAAAGCTCGCTTCACAATTTTATTTTAGCTTAAAAAGTTACAATTCGTGAAATAAAGCTTTTGAAGGCTTTTAAATATAGAGGAATAAGTTTGCTACCATGTTCTTTTCTTAACCATAAAGCCATTGCAAATTCCTGAACAGCAGGGTCTCTATGGATATTAAGCCATTTATCTATGGCTTCATCACTACCGAACATAATATCCTGAAACTTCTTCATCATGCTAAACTGTTTTAAGAATCTTTCATCCCAGAGGCGTTCATATAAATTTAAATCTTTTTGTATTATTGCTTCTGATGCAAATTGAGCAGATTTCATTGAGTAATAGATTCCCTCGAATGAAATAGGCATGACAGTGCCCAGAGCATCTCCGCAAAAAAGAATATTGTTTTTGAAAAACTTTCTATCTTCCCATATGGGAATCTTGTAAGCTCTGAGTTTATAAGAATTAACATCTATCTGTCCGTTAAATCTTCTTTCAATGAAATTTGTAATAAGATTTTTCAGTTTCTTGATATCTTCTGAACCTGTTCCAATAGATAAATAGTCTGTACCAGGGAAAATCCATGAATAAAAAAAAGAAGCATGAAAACTGCCAAACCAGAATTCGCAGGTATCTTTTTTATTAATCAACTTTTCAGGTGCATGAAAACTTACCGTCCAGTAATAAAGAGGCCCGGGAATACCTGTAAGAGAGCATATCTTTGAGTTAACCCCGTCTGCAGCGATAATATATTTTGATATAACTTGTATAATCTCGCCTGATTTTGTTTTAATGTTTGATTTAATTTTACTTCTGAAATCTTCAATGCTTATTAATTCAGCTTCAATAAGTTTTGCTCCTTTTTCTTCAGCTAATTTTCTGAGAAAAGAATCAAATTTTGAGCGATTAAAAATCAATAGTTCTCCATCATGGAAATCGACTTCTAATGGATCAGAAAATGGTGGAACTATTTTAATTCTGGTGATTCTGTTAAATGGAATATCAGTCTGGAGTTTATATAAAATATCAAACTCTTTTAGCCCTGCCGATGGGATTCCTCCTCCGCAGGGCTTATTAAATGAGAGATTTTTTTCAATTAAAATAGTATCAATTCTTTTTTCAGCAAGTAATCTTGCAGCAGTGCTTCCAGCAGGTCCGCCACCAACAACTAAAACTTCACACTCCATCCTTACTGTTTTTTGGTTACAACCAGAACAGGACACGGAGTATTTCTAATAACTCTCTGAGTTGTGCTTCCTACAAAGAATCTTTCTACTCCACTTCTTGGAAGTGTGCCAATAATAATTAAATCAATATCATTTTCTTTGGCAAATTTAATAATTTCTTCGTAAGGAATGCCTTTTAAAACAACACTTTCAACATTTTTCAAGTCCTCACGCATCTCGATTCCAAATGAATCAAGGTTTCTTTTAGCATGAGCTTCGAGATCTTTATAAAGTTCGGTTATTGATGGATGAGGAATGTGAAGATTTGAAACTTTTTCAATATCATAAATAACATGAAGTAAATATAACTTTGCATTGAACATTTTGGCAAAGTCTACTGCATAAGAAAGAGCATACAAAGACTCATCTGAAAAATCTGTCGGTAAAAGAATTTTCTGAAACTTCATAACGTCCTCCTAAAATTAATGTTTTTTAAGTATATCAATCTCATGCCTTCAATTACAAGATATTTATTTAATAAGTGTTTTCTTTGCATGTGTTTTGATATTAATTCTGAGTATCCACCTGTTAAAATCGTTAAAAGAGTTAAATTTATTTCTTTTTCAACAGCTTTTATTATCCCTTCAACCGCATAAACTGTTCCCAATACTATTCCATTAAGGATGGCTGAATGGGTATCTTTACCAGGTATATCAAAATTTTTTTTAATATCTACAGTAGGTAAACTTGCGGTTTTTTCTGTAAGGGCATAATTCATTGTGCCGATTCCTGGCATTATTGACCCCCCAAGAATCTCTCCATTTTTAGTAACAATAGTAATCGTGGTTGCAGTGCCAGCATCTACAACAGCTAAATTTTCTTTAAATAATTCATATGCAGCTACTGATGAGGCAAGTCTATCAACACCGAAAGTTTCTGGTTTATCCAGTTTTAGTATTAATCCTGTGTAGATTTTGTAATCCATAACAATAGTGTTTTTACAGAGAGTTTTAAAAAATATAAAAATTTTCTCTGTAAGTCCAGGAACAACAGAACATATTATGCAATCAATATTATCATGTAATTTTTTGTCAAACTTTCCAGTTCTATTCAATGGTTCGATTACAGTTTTAGTTATAATATCAGTTTGATTGGCATTGCTGAATAAGGAAAATTCTTGAGTATCAAAGGAAAATATTTCAAACTCAGAATTATACGAATTTCTAAAAAAAGCAATATTTATAGTGGAATTTCCTATTTCAACAGCAAAAAGCATTATTTTGTTCTGAGTAGAGTAACATCACCAGCACTTATTTTTTCATATGTTCCATCGCTCAATTTTACAATCAACCTACCTTCCTCATCGATAGCTTCAGCAACAGCAATAAGCTCCTTATCAGACAAAACAATCTTGACCTGTCTTCCAATAGTGCAACTTAATTGTATCCAGCGATCAATAATTGTTTTCCTCTGTCTTTTTTCAAGAAGCTGATACCATTTATCAAATTCTTTAATAATTTCTGCTGCAAGTAAAACCCTTAAAAATTCTTCTCCCTTACATATTTTAAGAGAAGATGCTATTTCCTTAATCTCTTCAGGGATATCTTCTTCTGTCATGTTTACATTAATACCAATGCCAACAACTGCGGACTTTATTTTTTCACCCTCAATCTTCATTTCTGTGAGAATCCCGCCAACTTTTTTATCATCAACCAGCATATCATTGGGCCATTTAATCATTACAGGTATATCAGTATATCTTCTTAAGGCTGTTGTGCAGGCAACAGCAGAGGTTAAAGTGAGTAACGTAGCATATTTAGGTGGAATAGTTGGTTTAAGCGCAATGCTCATATAAAGATTTTTTCCATAAGGTGAAATCCATTTTCTGCCAAGCCTGCCTTTGCCCTTTATCTGTCTATCCGCTATCACAACTGTTCCTGATGGATATCCCTGTTTTAAAAGTTCATTAGCCATACTGTTAGTTGATTCAACTTCATCATAAATTACTATTTCTTTCCCAATTTCTAATGTTTTTGAAGAAATAGCTTTTTTTAAGTCTTCTACTGTAAATTCCATTATTTACCTCTCTGGATTAAGTATTCTTGCTTCTATTTTATCTTTAAGTTTTTCAACAAAAAATTGAGCATCTTTTTCGGAACCAACAATACTTCCATAATGCATTGGAATTGCTATCTTTGGTTTAATATCAAGCGCAGCTTTCACTGCTTCTTCCGCTGTCATTACATAGGTACCAGAAACAGGAAGCAAAGCAATATCAATGTTTCTGAAATTTTTCATTTCTGGAATATAGTCAGTATCTCCTGCAAGGTAAATTCTTTTACCGGAGACTTTAAAAATGTATCCAACCCATCCTTTATCCTTTGGATGAAAATTTTTATTTATATTGTAGGCGGGAACAACTTCTATTTCTATTCCATCTACGATAATTTTGTCTCCTGGTTTAACAATAACTTCTTTTGCTTTAATTTTTCCGGCACAATCAACTGGAATAACAATTACTGTATCAGGTCCTAAAAGTTTTTTAATATCCTCAGGACTGAAATGGTCATAGTGTTCATGCGTAATAAGAATAATATCAGCCCTCTCAGATTTTTTAATCTGAAATGGATCAGTATAAATAACTTTTTCACCGATAATCCTAAAAGTATCATGCCCCAGCCATTTAATATTTTCTAACATAAGACACCTCCGGCGAAGTATTTAATATATAATACTAAATTTTAAATAGGCTTAACAATTTGACATTTTTCAATATTTTCTATTAAATTTAAAAACATCGGGGCGTAGCGCAGCCTGGATAGCGCACCTGCCTTGGGAGCAGGGGGCCGGTGGTTCAAATCCACTCGCCCCGATAATAAAATCAAAGGGTTACAAAATCTCCAAAAATCTGGAATTGCAACAATTTTTTCCACACAAAGTTAAGCACATTTGTAATAACCTCTATAATATTTTTCTAAATATTCTCTTGGGCTATTATATCCAAGAGCAGAATGTAATCTCTTAGAGTTGTAAAAACATTCTATATATTCAAAAATCTCCCTTCTGGCCTCTTCTTTAGATTTATAACCACCTTTCTTTAGATAAATAAGTTCTGTTTTTAATGTTTTAAAAAAACTTTCACAAACAGCATTATCATAACAATTCCCTCTTCCACTCATGCTCTGTTTCATTCCATATTTGAAAATTTTCATGAAATTTTCAATAACCTCCATTTATTAAATTTACCATTAATTAGGTTAAATGAATGGTTGCCCCTTTTTTTAATTCTGAGGAAACAATTACTTTTCAGAGAGATTATTTTTGAGGAAGTTCGTGAATTTGATTTTTTGGCCACCAAATATTAAAATTTAAGTATGAACTCAACAATAATTCAAATGACAAAAGAGGAGCTTAAGGCGCTGATAGATTACATTGTTGAACAGAAGATATTCGAGTTGATAGGTGACCCAGACGAAGGATTACCTTTAAGTGATGAGTTTGTTGAAAGGCTTAAAAAACAGAGAATGAAAGTTCTCTCAGGCGAAAGGGGCAAGCCTCTCGATGACGTGCTTAAGGAACCGGGTTTGGAATAATTTTGGTGTATAATGTCCGTTTTCTTAACGAAGCAGTAGATGATATCTATCCAGTCTTGACAAGCTTGCTTCAAAACGAATCTTAGACAAAATCATGTGGATTCAAGAAAACATTGATAACATTCAACCTGAGGAATTAAGTGGTAAGATGGTAGGGTTTTATAAGTTGAGAGCAGGTAGTTATAGAGTGATTTATGAGATTCTTAAAGACGAAAAAATAATTCTCATTCATGCAGTTGGACATAGAAGCAAAATTTATAAAAAACTATAGTACCCGCTGTTACCTTACGCTTTGATTTTTTTGGCTTTTTAAAAGGATAAAACATGGCATCTTTGCATATAAAAAGTTGCAGATTGAGAAATTCATAAAGGGGAGAGATTAAAAGTTAAATTGTGATAAAAATTTTCAAAAAGTGCTGTTTTTCACAATTACAAATCAAGCAAGTAAGTCACTTCCTGCTGTTAGAACGCTTGCCTGTCACGCAAAAGGCCGCGGGTTCGAGTCCCGTCCACCCCGTAAACAAACCTAATAAAAAATAAAGAAGAATTCTCTTCATCCACTCCTTGTTCTTGGCAGTTAAAATACACATCTCAACAATCAGAAACCCAAATCCAGCGATAAACGTTATAAAAGCAAATATACCTGATGTAGAGAGTTGTAAAGAAGGAAATTTTGTCATGGCAATAGCTAATTTATTGAAAAACTATCATGAGGAAGTCGGAATTGGAGTTATAAAACCTTACTTTGTCCCTAAAGATACCGAAAATGGACACACATATCCCTTATACTGCGTTGATAGTAGTCAGAGATTTTATATTGGGTCATCGGAATTGGAGGCTCAGTATTTGTTCATATGCATAAAAAATGTCAGCAAACCTGTGAATACCCTGAGCCAATTTCATAACAACATGCCTCCCATGTCTGACTATCCTTGCTG
>NZ_AUIU01000018.1 GCF_000423865.1 Thermodesulfovibrio thiophilus DSM 17215 | reverse complement strand
AAGGTAGGTTATGTAATTACAAAAGAAAAACATCCTGAATTAAGTATCATTATAATGGAACTTGATCCTGGTGTTGAAATACCTTTACATACTCATGAAAAGGAAGTAGACAGCATATTTATAGTTGAGGGTGAAGGTGAAATATATATAGAAAACAACTGGCAAATAGTTAAAAAAGGTGATATTATAGCCATAGGAGCTAAAGAACTTCATGGATTAAAGGCAAAAGGACAGACACCTCTAAAATGTTATGTTGTCCATGCTCCTGCCTTGTGGTAGATATTATAGTTGATAAGAAATGTTTTCTGCTTTAAAAAATATTTTTGAGAAAAACAGGTGGTTGATTACAACCACCTGTTTTTGTATTATTCTGATAAATATTTTGTTGGGGCATTCTGTGCAACAGAAGCCTCTTTAGTATCTTTTATTAAAGGCATTTTACCACTTAAAATACCTAGCCATACTCTGATCGAGTCTGCTACAATTAAGACAACCATTATTATCATAACCACAGAAATTCCAGCGAGTAAATAGTTATGTTTTGGTAAATAGTTATTTACAATATTTTGATATCCAGCAACACTCTGGAATTGCAACAATTTTTTCCACACAAAGTTAAGCACATTTGAAATAACCTCTATAATATCTTTCTAAATATTCTTTTGGGCTATTATATCCAGGAGCAGAATGAAGCCTCTTAGAGTTATAAAAACATTCTATATATTAAAAGATCTCTCTTTTGGCCTCTACTCTTGATTTATAACCACCTTTCTTTAGATAAATAAGTTCTGTTTTTAATGTTTTGAAAAAACTTTCATCAGCTTTCTGCCACTCTGCAAGGAAGAATTGCTGGTCGAAACTCCGATTTCCTATCCCCTGGAATACTTAGACCTAAGTTTCCTAGAAAACAGGCAAGTTGCCTTTCATAGTAGCCATTTGCTTTGTTTTCTATGCTTTCTCTTAAATAGATTTCTCTTTCTTTTTTCATAAGTTCGTTAAGTAGCATGGCTGCTATTGTTTTTATACCTTCTCTTGAGTCAATTTTTGAAAGCTCCTCTAGAAATTTGTTCAGGTTTAAGTCTCCCATTTTCGCTATCTCCTCCTTTCTTGTTTTTCTTTTTTTTCATCCCCTATGTTATCCTTTTTATGATCTATTTGCTCTACTGTGTGAGCAGCCAATTAATAGACACAATTCTTATTATACTCCCATTATTTATTTATGGGGCATCAACTAGACTTACATCCAGAGTGCTCAACCCAATATTAGGGGAAAAACGTTAAATTCTTATAATTTTCTTACCATTAACTAACGCAGCTTGACTGTAAGAGATAAAATATTTTATATTTCAATAACTTCGGGCGATTAGCTCAGTGGGAGAGCGCTTCCTTCACACGGAAGAGGTCGTGGGTTCGATACCCTCATCGCCCATTCAATAAAATCAATGGGTTACAAAATTCTAAAGTTGATATTTTTCTGCACTGTAAGAAAATTGTAAGAATCAGGTACTTTTCCGGGCGATTTTTGGAGTATTTTTCCCTAAAAAAATATCCAGTTTTTCACTGCATCCTGTTTGTGTGCTGGAGCAAAATGCATATATCTAAGAGTCATTTTAATATCCTTATATGTCCCAGGAAGGCCTTCTTTACAGTGGAAAAATCAATTCCGTTCATAACAAGCTGGCTTATAAACATATATCTGAGGTCATGAAAGTGAAACTCTCTTATACCTACTTTTTTTGCAAACATGTCAGGTGGATTAATATCAGTATTTCAGAAATCACAAATTAAGGGCTGTGGTGTGTAAAATCTCGACTTCACTGGCATCAGAGGAATGAATTCGTCTTTTAGTTGAAGAATTGGTAAACTTCATTTAGATATTTTTTATATATATGCATTGTTTGATTACAAAAATTCTCAGGTTGATTTTAACCTTCCATTATGAGATGGATACTTGTCTTAACAGAGTTTTAATGATTTCTTATGTACAGTCATTTATAAAACAGAGGCTTACAAAATTAAGAAATACTATAAATATACTAAAGCTTTCAGAGGAAATACAGATAACAACAGAAGCATTATCCATGGCATATGATAAAAAATAGGGGAGTTAACAATGTCTAACTTTAAAACTATTTCAAAGGGATTTTATTTTAACCTCCTTGAAGTGAATAAAAGCGAACATTCAACATTGGATTAATTTATTAAAAATAAGTCTGTCAACTGATGGCATCAAAGCTTTAATTTTCAACTATGAGAAGACTACTTCATATTATCAATGAAAATGGATGAATGTTTGATTTTTTAGTTTATATTATTGAAAAATATAAAACAATGAAAATCTGTCGATAATAGAAGGGAGTAGTTATGGAAATATCATTGAATAAAACACCCGAGTCGCCGGAGGAAAGACAAAAACTTATTGGAGAAATAATAAAGGAGCAGGAAAAAATTTTCGCACAGAGCATTGGATATATTCAGGAACAGATGATTCAGTATATTCTTGAGCGTGGTTATATTCCTCAAGATATATTTATAAACAGGCGCTATGAAGTTATTGTATCTGACAAAGAAAAGTTTACCACTTTTGTTGATATTCTTATATGCATAGAGGGAAAAATTATTTATGCTATAAAATGCACTCCTGCCTCTATTGAGTCATGGGAAAGATTTATGCTTGCCTTCTGTAGAGTTGTCGAACCTTATCAGATTCCATTTGCAATGGTGACTGATGGACAGGAAGGCAGAGTTATAGACGTGCTTACCGGAGAGGTTAAAGATTCATGTGAGATTCCTTCCAGGGAAGAGGTGATAAAAATGCTAACTTCACTTAATTTTGTTCCATATGATGAAAAAAAACTTCCCAGAGAAAAAAGAATACTTTATGCATTCGATGCTATAAAGTCTTGTTCAACGTGTAACTTATGAGAACACTTAGAATAGCTCTATGTCAAATAAATCCAATTGTTGGTGATATTGATGGAAATCTCAAAAAGATTCTCTCTTTTACTGATAAAGCTGTTAACAGTGGTGCTCAAATAGTCGTATTTCCGGAGTTAGCTTTAACAGGTTATACTCCTGAGGATCTGCTTTTTTATCCTGCATTTATAAACAAAACAGAAGAATCGTTGAATGAAATTGTAAAGAATGTTAAAGATTTTATTGTAATCGCTGGTTTACCGATTAAAAGGAATGATCTTTATAATGCAGCAGCAATCATGTCAAATGGTAAACTTATTGATATTTATCATAAAATGTATCTTCCCAATTACAGTGTATTTGATGAAATGCGTTATTTTAAACCAGGTCAAAGAGTGCCAGTATACGAATACGAAGGAGTTGTTTTTGCTGTGAATATCTGTGAAGATATATTTCATCCTTCTCTTTCAACTTTTATACAGGCATCAACTGGTGCAGAATTAGTCATTAACATAAGTGCATCACCATTTTATTCCGAGAAATATGAACGAAAGTTAAGAATGCTCACAACACGAGCTTATGACATGGGAGCGTATGTAGTTTATCTTAATATGGTTGGTGGACAAGATGAGATAGTGTTGGATGGAAGAAGCCTTGTTGTCTCACCATCAGGTGAAATAATAAAAATTGCAAAAGCCTTTGAAGAAGATCTGGCGGTTGTTGAGCTTGATATAGAAGATGTAACAAGGGTAAGAATGAGAGAACCCAAAATAAGATGGGAACCTGAATTTTTAGAAGATATAGAAGTTGTAAAAATTCCATCCTGTAAGACTGAAAAAAAGCAAAAAAATTACGCCTTAACAGCCTCAGAAATTCAAAAAATATCTTCTGTTTTACTTACTGAAGAAGAAGAAATTTTTAAAGCTCTTGTTACGGGATTAAAAGATTATGTCAATAAAAATGGATTTCAGAAGGTATGTCTTGGATTAAGTGGAGGAATTGATTCAGCTTTTGTTGCTTTGATAGCAAAGGAGGCACTCGGAAAAGACAGAGTAACAGGAGTCTTTATGCCTTCTTTATACACATCTAATGAAAGCAGAGAGGATGTTTATGAGCTTGTAAAGAATCTTGGAGTTGAACTCATAGAAATCTCAATAGATGAGACATTTACAGAATATATTAAAACTCTTTCAAAGATATTTGCTGGATTGCCAGAGGATATAACAGAAGAAAACATTCAGAGCAGAATTAGAGCTGATATATTAATGGCACTTTCAAATAAATTTGGCTGGCTTGTAATTACAACAGGAAACAAATCTGAAATGGCTGTTGGTTACTCAACACTTTATGGAGACATGGCTGGTGGTTATGCTGTTATTAAAGATGTTTACAAAACTACAGTTTATAAAGTTGCAAAATGGGCTTCAAATGGAATAATTCCAGAAAGAGTGTTTACAAAACCTCCTTCAGCAGAACTCAAGCCAGGACAGACAGACCAGGATAGTTTACCACCTTATGATATTCTTGATAAAATTCTCAAGCTTCATATTGAAAAATGCATGGGAGAAAGAGAAATAATTGAATACGGATTTGATGAAGATACTGTTAAAAGAGTCTTAAATATGGTTAAAAAAGCAGAGTTCAAAAGAAGACAGTCACCGCCAGGAATAAAGATTTCCCCTGTATCTCTTGGAAAAGACTGGAGATTTCCAATAACAAATAAATTTGATTATTAATTCAGGCAGGAGGACAGGATGAAAAAAACTTTTATAATCTTATTATTGATTTTATTTTTTATCTTTTCAGCTTTCACAGATGCTCTTCCGCAAAGCAATGTTCAGGTTACAAAAGATAAAACACTTCAGTATGCAAAGCCCAAGAAGCCTGTTAAGATAAGACTGCACAGGAATAACAAGAATGAATATAGCTGGGATATCACAGGTGAAAATGTGGACGATGTTATAAAAGCTGACAGAAGGCTAAGGCAGATATTAAAAGAGGAGTAGTTGAAATAAATGGGACAGGGCAGATTCTACATTGTTTCAACACCAATTGGTAACCTTGATGATATAACACTGAGAGCGCTTGAAACATTAAAAAAGGTTGATTTTATAGCATGTGAGGATACCGAGCACAGCTTAAAGCTACTTAATTATTACGGAATAAAAAAATCGCTTATAAGCTACTGGTCTGAAAAAGAAAAAGTACGGGCTGAGGAAATAATAAATAAAATTAAATCCGGACATTCAGTTGCTCTTATAACAGATGCAGGAACTCCAGGGATTTCAGACCCTGGAGCAGTTATCATTCAACGAGCAATTGAAGAAAATATAGAAATAATTCCTGTGCCAGGACCAACTGCCCTGATTACAGCTTTGAGTATTTCAGGACTTTCATCAGAGGAATTTACTTTTATAGGTTTCCTTCCAGTGAAACAGGCTCAGAGAAGAAAGAAATTACTTGAACTTAGTTCTGAAAAAAGAACTCTTGTTTTTTATGAGGCACCTCACAGAATACTCCAGAGCCTTCATGATATGCTCGAGGTTTTAGATGATAGAAGAGCCTGCATAGCACGAGAGCTAACAAAAATGTTTGAAGAGGTGCTCAGAGGCAGGCTTTCAGAGTTAATTGAAAAACTTGAAAACTCAAAAATAGCTGGCGAGTATGTCATAATAGTCGAAGGTATCACCGAGACTCCGCAAACAGTTGATGAAGCATTGAAAGAAGTTAAAGAACTCATGAAAAAAGGAAAAGGTAGAAAGGAAGCTGTTAAAATAATAGCTGAACTTTACGGTTTGAGTAAAAAAGAGCTTTATGAAAAAAGTTTAAAAATGGACGAGATTGAATGAAATCAGCTTATTTAATAAAACCCGGCAGGATAGAACTTGTTGAAAAATCAATTCCTGATCCAGGAGAAGGAGAAGTTTTAATCCGGGTTAAATCAGCATTAACCTGTGGTACTGATTTAAAGGCTTATTTAAGAGGTCATCCTCTCATACCGATGCCGGGTCCATTTGGTCATGAGTTTTCAGGAGTAATTGCAGAAGTTGGCAGTGGAGTAAATGGTTTCAAAAAGGACGAACCTGTTATGCTTGTTCATACAGCTCCATGCGGTGAGTGCGGATACTGTAAGAGAGGACTTTTCAATCTTTGCAGAGTTTTAACAAAGGATATGACTTTAGGAGCTTTTTCAGAATACATCATTGTGAATAAACGAGTTGTAAAGCAGAATATGTTCCATAAACCTGATTCAGTTAGTTTTGAACAGGCCGCATTCCTTGAACCTCTTTCATGTGTTGTTCATGGAGTGAGAGTTTTGAATCCTCAGAGAAAAGATAATGTTTTAATCATTGGTACAGGACCTATTGGATTACTGTTTATTCAGGTTTTAAAGCTTAAGGGAGTTAATGTGGCTGTACTGGGTAGAAATTCTTTTAAGTTGAATCTTGCAAAAGAGTTAGGAGCAGATGAAATTTTCACATACAGTGAAGACCTTTTAAATTTTACAGATGGATTTGGATTTGACAGTGTCATAGAATGCACTGGTAAAAAAGAAGTCTGGCTAAAATCTGTAAGTTATATTCGAAAAGGTGGAACTGTGTTGCTTTTTGGAGGCTTAAAATCAGGGACAGAAGTCTGCTACAATGCAGGCAGACTTCATTATGATGAAATAACCCTCAAGGGAGTATTCCATTATACTCCTGATGATATTAAAGAAGCAGCGGATTTAATCAAATCAGGGAACCTAAAGCTTACTAAATTAATATCAGGAAATTTTTCTCTTTCTGATATAACTGTAGCATTTGAAAAACTTTCAAAAGGGGAGGGAATTAAGTATTTAATCGAACCATGAAGAAAATAACAAGACAGGAAATAATCGAGACAGTTAAAAAACTCTACATGGATGCAGCAGTTTATCTGCAAGAGGATGTATTGATGGTTTTAACTAATGCCTATGAAAAAGAATTAGGGCTTGCAAAAGAACTTCTCAGGCAGATTATAGAAAATCAAAAAATAGCAGCTAGCGAAAAACTTCCACTGTGTCAGGATACAGGCATTGCAGTAATATTTGTAGAGTGGGGAACAGAGGTTATTTATGAAGATGGACAACCTGTTGAAGCCTTCAATGAAGGAGTCCGTCAGGCTGTAAAAGAGGGTTATTTGCGAGCCTCTGTTGTTGATGACCCTGTCTTTGAAAGAAAAAATACAAAAGACAATACGCCATGCATTATTCATTTTGAGTTAACTAAGGGAGATAAAGTTAAGATCACTCTTGCACCAAAAGGTGCAGGAAGTGAGAATATGTCTGCATTGAGGATGCTCAAGCCTGCAGAGGGGCTAAACGGTGTTAAAGCTTTTGTTATTGAAACTGTGAGAAAGGCAGGAGGAAATCCATGTCCTCCAATTATTGTTGGTGTTGGAATTGGAGGAAATTTTGAGAAATCTGCAATTCTTGCAAAAAAAGCTATTTTAAGAAAAGTTGGACAACCCAGCAAACATCCACAATATGCTCAACTTGAAAGAGAATTGGTTAAAGAAATCAATGAACTCGGAATTGGTTCAATGGGTGTTGGTGGAAATATTACAGCCTTGGCTGTTCACATTGAGTATTATCCATGCCATATTGCGTCTCTTCCAGTTGCTGTGAATATTCAATGTCATTCAGCAAGACATATGGAGGCAGAAATATGAAAAAAATTGACACTCCTCTTACACAAGAGATTGTAGAAACTCTTCATGCAGGTGATCTGGTTTTGGTAAATGGATATGTTTACACTGCAAGAGATGCGGCTCATAAGAGGCTTGTGGAATTAATAAAAGATGATCTTCCCTTACCTTTTGATATCAGGGGACAGATTATATACTATGTTGGACCTACTCCTCCACCACCTGGTAAGGTAATCGGATCTGCTGGACCTACAACCTCATCGAGAATGGATGGATACACCCCTTTGTTGCTTTCACTTGGACTTAAAGGAATGATAGGTAAGGGTCAGCGTTCAGAAGAAGTTCGAAATGCCATAAAAAAATATAAGGCCATTTATTTTTTGGCAACCGGAGGAGCAGGAGCGCTGCTTTCTCATCACATTGTATCAGTTGAAGAAATTGCATTTTCTGATCTCGGTCCAGAGTCAATAAAAAAGCTATTGCTTAAAGATTTTCCAGTTGTGGTTGCTATGGACTGCTACGGAAAAGATATTTTTAAATGAAATAGCTATAAACTGATTTTATATTCCTGTTACCTTACCTGTGTTTAAATCAATATCTATTTTTCTGAAATTTGGAGTTGAGGCAGTTCCTGGCATCAGATTTATCTCTCCGGCAACAGGTACAATAAGCTTTGCTCCTTTAAAAATTAAGATATCTCTGATAAATAACTGCCAGCCTTCTGGAACACCTCTTAATGCAGGATTATCTGAAAGACTTAAATGAGTTTTGGCTATGCATATTGAGAAGTCAGAAAATTCACTATCAGAGTTTATATTTTTTAGTTTATCAAGTGCGGTTGAGGAAAACTCTACAGCATCAGCTCCATATATCTGTCTTGCCACCAGTTCTATTCGTGAAATATGGGGTAGATTTGTATCATAAAGAAACTCAAATCCTGATTCATTTTGACACGCATTAATCACAGCATCTGCGAGCTCCAGTGCACCCTGTCCACCCTTTGCCCAGTGTTCTGAAATAGCTACAGGAATTCCTGCTAATTCACAGGTTTTTCTCACGAATTCTAATTCGTCATGAGTATCAGAGTGAAATCTATTTATACAGACAACTGGATTTATTCCTGCCTTTTTTACTATGTTTATATGATGGAATAAGTTTTTCATTCCCTTTTCAATCCAGTCAATATTTTTTTCAAAATATTCTTTTGGTATCGGATTGCCGGGAATTATTTTAGGAGCACCTTCAACTGCTCCATGATATTTTAAAGCTCTTAAAGTAGCGACAATAATTGCCGCATCAGGTTTTAATCCTGAATTTCTACATTTTATATTCCAGAATTTTTCAAAACCGATATCTGATCCAAATCCAGCTTCAGTCACATGATATTCACTGAGTTTAAGTCCTATTCTATCAGCAATTATCGAGGATTGACCTATGGCAATATTTGCAAATGGAGCAGCATGCACAAAAACCGGCTGACCTTCAATTGTCTGAATCAGATTTGGATTTATTGTGTGAAGCATTAACGCGGTCATTGCTCCTGCAACTTCAAGGTCTTCAGTTGTTACAGGATTATTTGATTTTGAATGAGCGACAACAATTTTACCGATTCTTTCTCTTAATTCCTGCAGATTATTCGCTAGACTAAGAATAGCCATCAATTCAGAAGAAGTGGCGATATCAAATCGGGATTTCATTGGAATTCCATTTTTAGGTCCTCCGAGACCAATAACGATTTCTCTCAATGCCTGGGCACAGAAGTCAATGACCCATCCCATTTCAACTCTGTTAGGATCAATATCCAGTCTTTTCAATCCTTTTTTATTGAGAACCTCATCAGAGTAATTTGCTTCATGAAACATTCTTGAAGTTAAGGCAACCATTGCAAGATTATGAGCATTCATCACTGCATTTATATCTCCGGTAAATCCAAGAGAAAATTCTGTTCTGGGGATGCATTGAGAGAGACCTCCACCAGCTGCGGTTCCTTTTATGTTCATTAAAGGACCCGCTGAAGGTTGCCTTATAGCGCAGCTTACTTTTTTACACCTTTTGCCGAGCCCTTGAACAACACCTATGGTTGTGGTGGATTTCCCCTCTCCAAAAGGTGTTGGAGTTATAGCTGTTACAACAATATATTTACCGTCAGAATTATTTTTTATTCTGCTATAGATTTTTTTATAATCAACTTTTGTGATGTAATGTCCGTACGGAATTAATTCATCCCTTTTTATACCGGCTTCATCTGCAAGCTGAAAAATTGTTTTCATGTTTTTTTCAGCCTCTTGAGCAATAACCCAGTCTGGGTATAATTCAGGTTTTGGAAGCATAAGATCTCCTGTAAGATTGATTTTTATTCTGATGGATTATCTATATCTGCAAGATAGTCTTTAAGTTTCTCTATCAATGAATCCGGTAAAACTTCTTCATAAAGTAACGCATTCATTTCTTCTATGGTTAATTTTTCTTTGATATCCCTGGGAAGCATCTTTACTATTGCTACTCTCATCGGGTCAGGTTGATTTTTATGATCCATTTTTTTCTCTCCTTTTTAATGTTAGCAGGTTAAATGAAATGCACCTGCGACTTTTTTACCCTCTTGTACAAACTGATTGAATAAAGAGATTGCTTTTTCAGTATCGCTGACAAAAGTTTCTATACCCTTACTTCTCAGTTCATCTATCAAGCTTTCTGGAACAACCATTTTTTCATAGGCACCAGTTCCTACAATGAGTATGTCAATCTCCCTTTTAAAAACCTCTGCAAGGTCTTCCATGCATAGGGAATGTCCCTGTTTTCTCCACCATGATGTGAAAACACTGTCAGGAAAAACAATCAGATCCGCAGTATATTCATTACCGTTAACTACAATTTTTCCAAAGGAGTAGTGTGTTATCGTCATATTAAAAACCTCCTGATAAATTTGGCGGGAGCGTGTGGGAATCGAACCCACCATGCCTGCTTCGAACAGGCAACACTGGATTTGAAGTCCAGGGGGGACACCAGAACCCCTTACACTCCCGATATAGAATTTTACAGGATTTTTAATAATTTTGCAAAAACTGAATTATAAACTGTAATTTCTCTCAAATAATGTTCAGAGTAGTGCATGTTTACAAAATTAACGACAATGTAAGGATCTCTATTAAGAAAGAAGTTTATCTCGTAAGTATCTCAAAATATCATCATATGTGGATGGGATCACCAGAAAAACTTCAATATCTTTTTCCAAAGGAAGTTTTATTCTGTCCTGCTCTCTTAAAATAAGAATTGCAGACTCTCCTTCCTGGAGATTTTTTGATATTTTATTCCCTATTTCTTCAAGTCGCTTGTGATTAATTTTATTAAAATAATCAAAGATCTTCTCCATGACTGTCCTTGTTTTAACAACTCTAAGACAGTTCCCCCAATCAATAAACTCCCCAAATATTTCAGGATTCTCAATACCTATAACAACCGCTCCTTCAGAAACTTTCTTCTCTATAAGAGGATAAAGATAAGGATTAGTTTCTCTTATAATATCAACTGCTTCACTGCTTTCGATAAATATTGTTTCAATAAAAATTTTTGTAACAAATCCTAATTTTTCCAGTTTTTCAACATTTGAAAGAGCTTCAAACCAGTATTTTTCAATGAGACCTTTAAGATATTCATCCTCGTCTTCTTCAGGAATAAAAAGATTTGGAATGCAAAAGAGTCGTCTTTTACTCTTAAAGTCTTCCACATTAAGTCTCTGTATTTTGCCTAATTCTGCCATAACTTAGTTTGAGTTTGTAAATTTTTTAAGTTCTAACAATTTATTATATGCCCTACCACTGTCAATGCTTTCTCGTGCCATCTCAAGTCCCTCTTTAAAATCTGAAGCTCGTTGAGCAACCTGAAGAGCTGCCGCAGCATTTATTAAAACCATGTCTCTATGAGCTCCGTCTTGTCCTTTAAGAATATTGAACATTATTTTAGCATTTGCTTTTCTATCCCCACCTTTAATATTTCTTAGCATTGCTCTCTGTAAGTTTAGTTCTTCAGGAAAAAGAGTTGTTGTTGTAACTTCTCCATTTTTAGCTCTTACAATATAGGTTTTTCCTGTAATTGTTATTTCATCCAGCCCTTCTTCGCTGTGAACAACCATTACGTCTTCTGCTCCTAATTTTAAAAGCACTCTTGCGATAGGATCCATGTACTCTTTAGCAAAAACACCAAGAAGCTGACGTTTAACCTGGGCGGGATTAATTATAGGACCGAGGAGATTAAAAATAGTCTTTATTTGAAGTTCCTGCCTTACAGAAGCAACCATTTTCATTGCTGGATGATAAAGAGGCGCAAAAAGGACAGTCATTCCACATTCAAAAAGGCATTTTTCTGCAACCTCTGGAGTCATATCAACCTTTATCCCTAGCTCTTCAAGAACATCAATGCTGCCACACTGACTTGATGCCGAGCGGTTTCCATGTTTGGCAATTGATACACCAACACCTGCAACCACAAACGCAGTTGCTGTTGAAACATTAAATGTTCCTGAATGATCTCCACCTGTCCCAACAATATCAATGGTTCCTTCAGGTGCTTTAATCTTTATTGCATAGTCTCTGAAAAGTTTTACAGCGGTGAGAATCTCTTCTTCTGTCTCGCCTTTCATGGAAAGTCCTATAAGAAAACCAGCTATTTGAGCTTGAGAAGCTTTACCTTCAATTATTTCAATAAAACTTTCTTTTAAAAGCTCTTCAGAAATATTTTCTTTTTTAGTTAATCTACGTATTGCTTCAATTATCATAATTTTAAAAAGTTTTTTAATAAATCTTTTCCACTTTTTGTAAGAATACTTTCAGGATGAAACTGTACTCCTTCTACAACGTATTCTTTATGCCTTACACCCATAATTATACCATTTGATGTCCATGCTGTAACAGTAAGACATTCTGGAAGACTCTCTTTTTCAAAAATTAATGAATGATATCTTGTAGCCTCAAAAGGATTTGGAAGTCCATAAAAAATTGTTTTACCATCATGATAAATAAGAGATGTTTTCCCATGCATTATCTCAGCAGATCGAATAATTTTTCCTCCGAAAGCTACTCCTATTGCCTGATGACCAAGACATACTCCCAGAATTGGTAGTTTTCCTGCAAAATGCTTTATCACATTACAAGAAATCCCAGCTTCTTTAGGAGTACAGGGTCCTGGAGATATAATTATATGAGTTAGATTGAGCTTTTCTATCTCTTCAATTGTTAGCTGATCATTACGGTAAACAATCACTTCTGTGCCGAGTTCACCGATGTATTGATAAAGATTGTATGTAAATGAATCGTAGTTATCAATCAGAAGAATCACTTTATTCCTCAGAGTTCAAAAAATTTACCGCTTCAAGCATGGCGGTTGCCTTGTTAACTGTCTCCATGTATTCATTTTCAGGAATTGAATCTGCCACAATTCCGGCACCTGCCTGGACATATACTTTCTGATCTTTTATTACAAGCATTCTTATCCCGATGCACATATCCATATTACCACTAAAACTAAAATATCCCACTGCTCCTGCATAGGGTCCTCTGCGGGTTGGCTCTAACTCTTCGATTATTTGCATTGCTCGTATTTTCGGTGCACCAGTAACTGTTCCAGCAGGAAAACATGACATAAAAACATCAAACATATCAAGACCTCTGCAAAGTTTACCCTCAACATTACTGACAATGTGCATTACATGACTGTATCTCTCGACAGTCATTAACTCTGTAACTCTAACACTTCCTATTTCAGCAACTCTGCCGATGTCATTTCTTCCAAGATCAACAAGCATAATGTGTTCAGCCTTTTCTTTTTCGTCAGAAAGAAGTTCGTGTTCAAGTGCAATGTCTTCCTCATCTGTTTTCCCTCTGCGACGGGTCCCGGCGATCGGTCTTAAGCTAATCTTTTCATCTTCAAGTCTCACAAGAATCTCGGGAGAAGAGCCAACAATAAAACCGTGTTCTGAACTTATGTAAAACATGTATGGAGAGGGATTTATTATTCTTAAAGCTCTGTAAATATCAAAAGGATGTGCAGATGTTTCAGCTTCAAACCTCTGAGAGATAACAACCTGAACAACATCACCAGAAAGAACATACTCCTTTGCAGTTCTTACAGCAGCAAGAAAGTCCTTTTTTTTAAAATTCGAGCTAAATCCATGTAGAAATTTGCCTTCTTTATTTGGAACATTAAGATATGTTCTAAATCGCTCATCCCTGTGATTTTTAAGTTCAGTAATGATTTTATCTATTTTCTGCTGGGCTTGTTCATAAACTCCATCTGCATTTTCATTAATAAATGCATTGTACACAATTTTTATTGATTGTTTAAGATTATCAAAAATCAAAACTGTCTCTGGTATCATGAGAAATATTTCAGGCATACTGACAGAGGATCTGCCAAGGTCAGGAACCTTTTCAAAGAGTTTTACAGTATCATAGGAAATATAACCTACCATGCCACCGAAAAATCTTGGTAGTTCAGGCTCTATATATGGTTTGAATTTATTAAAAAAATTTCTCAAAAACTCAAATGGATTTATATTTTCATAACTGTGCTGATTATTTTGCTCTTTTACGCTAACGTGCATACCATCTGAAGTTACTATTACTGCAGGATCTATCCCAATGATTGAGTATCTTCCCCATTTTTCGCCACCAACTACACTTTCAAAGAGGAATGAAGGACTGCGGTTCAACTTTAAAAAAGCACCAACAGGAGTATCAAGATCCGCAATTATTTCTCGATAAAGAGGAATAACATTGAATGTGCTGGCTAAATATATGAATTCTTGGGCAGTTAAATTCATAAAATAGTTTAAATAATCATTAATAAAAAAAACAATTTTGTAAGTTAAAGTTAGAGTAAAACATTTTGTGTGTAAAATGACGAAAGTGGTCAGAATGTGATGTCAGTTTGATAATATATAACAAACATATGGAGAACTGACACAAGACTTTGAACACTCCTAAAACAGATTATATTTTGAAGAAAAACGCTCATTCTAAATCCTATGTTTTTGCTCATTAAAAATGTAACATTGGGTAGTCTTTATGGGCATCCCTAACATGACTGGATGAGACTTTATATTTTAATCTGATTGAAATATGCCGAAGGCGGGATTTGAACCCGCATGGCGTTTCCACCACCAGATCCTGAATCTGGCGCGTCTGCCAGTTCCGCCACTTCGGCATTTAATATTTTAATCTTATTAGGTCTCTCTCTGCAATAGTAGCTCTACTACTGTAGCATTTTTCATAATGCGGAGATAGCATGTATGATAAAGAAGATATAATAGCTCTTTCAATTTATAAAACAGACTACCTATATCAACAATTACTCGATGTGGTCAAATGCTTGTTGTACTAGATAATCTTCTCAAAAACAGTTCTTAAGTGCAAGAATAAGCTATATGATTTTGCGTTTCTTACTGGATTGTTACTTTCAACTGTGAAAAATGCAATGAAAGAGCTGGTGATGAATGGATTTGTAAGAATAGTTGAACACCATTATTCAAGACTTGCCAAGGCATACTCACTGAATATAAAAATTCCAGAGAAACTATCAAGAAAATTCTCTGTACAGAAAATTTCATTAAAACTGTCAATTCAGCATTATCAGGAGAAACAGGCGATATTTGTGCCTAAACACTGCCTATAATTTTTACTCTTTATTTATTATGATAAAATTTCTCAAGCATTTTGGTAGTTTCTGTATGTAGTTCTTTTACTTCAAAGTGACTTTTCTTTAAATATTCGAAGTAAACAGAACGTAATTCGTTAAGTTTATCATCAGTTAAGGTTTCATGTGCAATTTAAGTTGGCTCCTATATTCCGCTGTTTCTAATACTCCTGTTAAAGGACCTCCTTCAGAAATGTATGCATTTTCAATATTATTGCCTACTGCAGCCATGTATCGTTTCCATAAATACGAAAGTTCAATATTTAAGTCTCTTGATAAATTCAAAATTTTTCTTTTCTATTGCTTTTGTATATTTTTGTAAAATAATACTGTCCAACAGCAGTAGCAACACCACCTAAAATAGCACCAATGAGACCACTTAGAAGATTATTCATCAAACTGTTGCTTCAAATATTCAAATATGGACTTTAAGCTACAAGATATTCAGTCTCCTCTTCAAATTCATAAATATTATGAATATGCTTTTTGCTAAGTCTATTTGTTTCTTCGTCAAAACACACTCTGCCGTTTTTAAGAGCAACAACTCTGTTAAAATTATCTTTAACTGTATCCAGATGATGGAGTACACAAATGATCGTTATATCCTTTTCCATATTTATTTTTAATAACAGTTCCAGTATCTTTCTGCTTGTTTTCGGGTCAAGATTTGCTATTGGCTCATCGGCAAGTAGAACTTCAGGATCCTGCATCAATGCTCTGGCAATTGCAACTCTCTGTTTCTGCCCCCCGCTCAGACGGTCAACTCTTTCAAAAGCCTTGTCTTCTATACCAACAAACTTAAGCAGTTCAATAGCTTTTTCCCTTTCTTTTTTATTGAAAATACCCAGTGTTGAAGATATGAGATCAATGCCTCTATCGAGCCTGCCCAATGCTCCTGTCATAACATTATCAAGCACTGATATCCGCTCCACAAGATTGAAAAGCTGATATATCATTCCAATTTTTTTCTCAGCTGTCTCAAAGATTCCTTATTACTGTACTTGATAACTTGGCCTCCAACTATAACCTTTCCTGAATCCGGAACCACAAAACCGTTTATCGTCCTGATTAATGTAGTTTTGCCTGAACCACTGGGACCAATAAGAGCAACTGCCTCTCCCTTTCTAACAGACAAATTTACTCCATCCAAAACATTTCTACCATTAAATCGCTTTCTTAAGTTCTCAATAGTTAACATATTTGCTCCTTTTTAATATTAAAATTTATTGCTCCATCTGGAATTTCACCATTCAATACCTGAATAATACTTCTGGCTGCTTGCATTGCTATTTCCCGGCATATGGAATCCACTGCTGAGCCGATATGAGGTGTAAAAACTGTCTGTTCAGTATTTTCAATAAGTTCTCTGGGAATTTCTCTAGGACGATCAATTCTTGCCCAATCTTCCATCTCAAACACATCAGCAGCATAACCTGCAAGATGTCCTGAAGCTAATGCTCTTACAACTGCGTGTTCATCCACTACAGATCCTCGACAGACATTAACAAGAAAACTACCAGCTTTCATCTTTGAGATGGTCTCATCATTGATCATATGCTTGGTCGAAGGAGTAAGTGGCAGCATTGGAACTACAAAGTCACTGTTTGAAAGAACATCTTCAAAAGAAGCATAGCTGACTCTTAGCTTTTTATATTCATCTTCTGAGAGAACAACAGTGTCATAATAAAATATTTTTACATCAAAACCCTGTAACATCTTTGCTATTGCTTTGCCAACTGCACCCATTCCTATGATTCCAACTGTTGAACCATTCAAACCAGTTCCATAAAACATCGGTCGCCAGCCTCTGAATTTTCCACTTCGAATATACCTGTCACCCAAAAGAATTTTACGGGATAATGCTATGAGCAGTCCTATAGTCAGTTCCGCAGTGGGAATCGTCAGAATATCCTTAACTATTGTGAACCATATGCCGTGTTTTGTGCAGGTATCAATATCAAAGTTATCATATCCTTTCAGTGCTGCGGCAATAATTTTAAGTTTCGGACAGGAATCTAAAAAATCTGAATCAATACTATCGGGCATAAATACCATAATTGCTTTTGCGTCCCTTGTTCTGCGAATAATTTCTTCTCTTGGCAGGGTTTCACGGGTTAGATTTGGAAATACTTCGCAATATTGATTTAGAAAATCAATCACTTCAGGATGCACCCAGTGAGTGATAACTACTTTAGGTTTCATATTTATTCCCCGAAATTATTTTAATCGTTTACGCAGATATGAACCCATGCCATCAACAATAGTAACCATTATTAGGATGAGGAGCAAAATAGCTGATACTTCCTGATACTGCATTATTCTCAGGGAGCTCATCAGCTCAAAACCTATGCCTCCTGCTCCAACCATGCCCATCACAGTTGATGCTCTAAAATTGTATTCCCAGCGATAAATACATGTATCAGCCATCTGAGGTAAAACCTGCGGTAAGATACCATGTGAAATGACCTGGAGATAATTTGCTCCTGAAGATTTCACTGCTTCGACAGGCCCCTCATCTATATGCTCAATTGCCTCCAAAAAGAACTTTCCCACCATCCCAACCGAGTGCAGTCCTAGCGCAAGAACACCGGGAAGGGCTCCAAAACCAACAGCTGCAACAAACAGAATTCCCATTATTAATTCAGGAATAGAACGTAGTATGTTCAAGATTGTATGCGCTGAATAATAAAGGACTGGATGAGGTGAAGTATTCCTTGCCCCCATAAATGCGAGCGGTAAAGAAATAGCTATTGCCAGTATTGTACCCGCAATGCTCATGGCAATAGTGTCCATAATGGGTTTTATCCAGTTGTGTGCATCACTAAAATTCGGCGGCATACTCTCTCTTGCAAGACTGACTATGCTTGGGACTCCTTCAAGTAAACGCTTCAAATCAAACAATCCTGAATAAAAACAGCAGAATGCAATAATTACGATTGCGGATAAACTTTGCAGTACCGATCGAATCAGATTGTTCTTATTCATGTGAATTGGATAATTATAAGCATGTTTCATGTTGTTGTTTTCCATTGGTATGATTACATTTTAGTTAAATCAAGGTTCAAAATACGGGCAAGTTCTCGTATCACATCATAGTCTTTGTCATTAACCGCTCCAAATCCGTCAGCCTTAAATGGTTTTAATATACTCCTGTCAGTGAGTTCTAAAAATGCTCGTTTCACTTTTTCTTTCAATACAGGTGATAAGTCGGAGCGCATAGCCCATGGATATTCAGGATACTCCTTTGATTCTGCAATTACTTTTACTTTGTTTCGATCGATGATTCCTCGCTGAACAAGAGATTCAAAAATGGGCTTGCTTAATCCTCCAGCCTGTGCTTTGGCATTCTGAACCGCTATGGCCACTGCATCATGGTTACCCAGAAAATGTTCCCGATAATGCTTTTTTGCGCTAAGACCTTTTTCTGCAAGCATGGATTTAGGAATCAGGTGGCTTGAAGTGGAAGCCGGATCTCCATATGCCATATCTTTTCCTGCAATATCGGAAATAGAACGGATGCCAGATGCAACATTTGCTATAACAACAGCCTGATAAGTACATTTCCCATGTTTCTTAAGAGCCGCAAACGCTTCAATATTGCTTTTGGATTTCGCCAGCACATAAGATAGTGGACCGAAATAAGCAAGATCGAGACGTCCATGGCGCATTGCCTTTATCATCGAAGAGTAATCAGTTGTAACTACAAGCTCAATCTTTTTGCCAAGCCTTGATTCAAGATAATTCTTAAGTCCTTCATTGTTTTTGATAACTGTTGAGGGGTTTTCATCAGGTAGCAATGCTACTTTGAGAATTTTTGGATCTGGATCTCCTGCTGCCGATGCAAGACTAAAACAAAGAATAACCGTCAGTGCGACAAAAATTAAAGCAAAAATGTTTTTACTTATTTTTACCATTTTACCTCCCTAAATTTTGTTTTTTAAGATTTCCTTTGCTAAACTTAAACTGATAAAAGCCCCTTTGGGACACATTTTTATTCATCAATACAATAAATCCTCGGTATAAACTTAGCGTATTTCACCTCCTTTCCATATTTAAAGCAATGACATGTCTTTACATAGTATTTTACAGGAGAAATGTTTCATAAATATTACAGAAATGTTAATTTTTGGTTAAAATATATCCTGGCCTGCTTTCCGTTTTTTGGAACAGAATAAATCGAATATAATCTAAATATAAGAAATGAGCAAAGTTATGAAACAAACAAAATACAGTATATCTATAACTGCTAAGCTTGTGGTAGAGATCCTTAAGCAGTGTATGAAGGTTTATGGTATTCCAACAGTCATAAGAACATATCAGGGTTCTGCGTTTATAACTATCAGTTTTCAGAAGTTTTATTCAAAAATACGGGATACGTACTGGATGCGGTATGAGTTTACTTAAAGAGGAAGTCCATGGCAAATTGCCTCCCTTGTAAAAAATATTTTTTAATCTTGTATAGAGATAGAAATTTTTCCCTTGCCATCCAGCAACTAATTCTTATATTATGAACCTATGAACTGGAATAATAAATGTTTTTAACAGCCCTGATAATTTACATGTTATGATCATAGAACAATGTAATGAGCAGGACATAAAAGGTAGTTACGATTTGATTATTTATTCAAATACTTTTGATTATGATCCTGAAACATTTATAGTTCTTGATAGAGTTGATGACAATATTAAGATAATTCCGTATGCTCCTGAATTTAAATACAGAGTATTTAAAAATGTGAATGAAAAGGAAGCCTTAAAAATAGTTAATGAAGTTTTAAAAAATCCAGTTTATGTAAGCAAGGTTAAATGCACTGGTATAAAGGATGAAGGGGATATGGTTGGTTATGAGCTTAAACCGGTATACCTGCCATGGGTATTTGGGATTTCAGAACCAGTTCAAACAGTCTATAAAAAGAAAGGCAACACAATCACTATATTCATAAACCTTAATCCGCGCATTGGAAAACAGCTTTATGGCGGTGGATAGTACAGTCACGAGAATGGAATTAGTGAACTATGCGAAAGAGTTTAGCTCAAAAATATATTTTTAAAACTAATTCAGAGAGATTTTATTTTGAGGAAAGACGTAGAGAGGAATTTTATATTACAGGTTGCTGAATCATTTATCATCTATTTTAACTTTTTTAAAATAAGAAATGCATATTTATCAAGTTCAATAACAACAGAGCCATTAGAAACAATGGTATTTTCAAGGCTTTCTGTAATACTAAATAGATTTATCCACGTACCAGTATCAAGCTTTACCTCTATGCTTGCGGCTCTATTATGAAAGTTAAATATGCAAGCAGTCTGTTCTCGATTTAGTTTCCGTTTTATGATTAAAACTCTGTCAAAGGACTCCACCTTTATATTTTTTCTTTCAAATACCCCCAGCGAAGGATTATCTTTCCTAAGTTTTATAAGAGTTCTGTAAACTTTAAAAATCTCTTTGTGTTTTCCGGAATACCTGAGATTGAGATCAATTTTTGAACGTAAGAACGTCTTTGCATCTTGTGGATCAGGAATTTCTTCCTGCCAGTTGAAGGAAGCAAATTCATCTGTTCTTCCTTTTCTTACATTGTCTATTAATTCGGGATCAGAGTGACTTACAAAATATTGAAAAGGGCTGTTTTCAGCATACTCCTCTCCCATAAAAATAAGAGGTATAAAAGGAGATAAAACTACAATAGCAGCAGCAAGTTTTAAAGAATCTGTGCCAATTATGCTACTTAATCTTTCACCCATCATTCTATTTCCTATTTGATCATGGTTTTGTGAAAAGGCGACAAATCTTGAAGGAGGTAAATGTTTTGATGAGCTTCCATGCCTTTTTTTTCTATAACCGGAATACTGCCCCGTATATGCAAAACCTTCTTTTAATGCCTTAACGAGCTGATTGAAATGCCCAAAATCCTGATAATATCCAATCTTTTCCTCTGTTAATAAACTATGCAGTGAATGATGAAAATCATCATTCCATTGGGCATCAACACCGTAGCCTCCTTTATATGGCGGATTTACAACCCTCACGTCATTTAAATCACTTTCAGCAATAATAAAAACTTTTCTGTCGAGTTTTTTACCCTCGTTGTGCACCGCCTTTCTTATATCAGAGATAATGTGTTTAGGGCTGAAATCAAATATTCCATGTATTGCATCTAGTCTCAATCCATCAATATGGTACTCCTTAACCCAGTAAATAGCATTATTAATGATAAACTCTCTCACTTCATCGCTATATGCATCATCATAATTAAAAGCAGGACCCCATGGAGTTTTGTATTTATCCGTAAAGTAATAACCATAATCAGATAAATAATTTCCCTCTGGACCCAGGTGATTATAGACAACATCAAGAATAACGGCAATCCCCAGATTATGACAACTGTTTATCAGTTTTTTTAAACCTTCAGGTCCTCCATAACTATTCTGAGGAGCATAGATATAAGTTCCATCATAACCCCAGTTTCTTTCTCCTGAAAATTGACCAACAGGCATAAGTTCAATAGCATTTATACCCAGATCGTTCTTTAAATAATTTAAATAAGGAATAATAGCTTCAAATGTCCCTTCTTTTGTAAAGGTTCCTGTATGAAGTTCATATATTATGAGATCTTCAAAAGAGATTCCCTTCCAGGATTGATCATCCCAATTAAATTCATATGGGTTAACAACCATAGAAGAACCGTCAACGCCTTCAGACTGAAATCTTGATACAGGATCTGGTCTTAGTTTATCATTATCAATAAGATAAAAGTATCTACTGCCTGCCTTAATCCCTTTCACAAATGCTGAATAGTATCCCTTTTCTTCTTTCTTCATTTGATACTTTTTCTTTCCTTCTACTAAACAAACAGAAATGGAGGAAGATTTTGGAGCCCAAACTCTGAAAAAAACTCCATCTTTTTTTATATTTGCTCCTATATGTAATGTCCAGGTTTTCATTGCTTCAAATAAACGGAATATAATTCAGTATCATATTATCTTCAAAAGCTTTTTTAAAACTAACATTTTAATTATTGACCCCTTTTCTGCAACTTGATCAATTTAATTAAACTCTACTATTATAAGATATGACTTAAATTAAAATACAATTCAAACTATTGTTATTCTAAATTTACTTCCCGTTTCTATAACATTTTAAAAATTGTTTGTAATTTGAACCTATTTTTCAAAATTTATACTAAATGAGAAGGGGGGCTATGGTGAAAAACTATTTTTCAACTTCAAAGCTTATAAGTATAAAAACGATTTTATTAATAATTATTAATATTTTTATTTTTAATAATTTTTCTGAAGCTCTGTGTATAAAAACAGAGTCGGCAAATATAAGATTAGGTCCTAGCACGAGTTACAAAAAAGCATGGACAGTTGGTAAATATATGCCTCTTGTTAAAGTTGGACTGAGTGTAGATAGAAATTGGTATGCTGTTAAAGATGTGGATGGAGATGTTAACTGGGTCCATAAAAGTCTTGTGACAGATCAGATAAAATGCGGCGTTGTCAAAGCAAAAAAAGTCAACGTAAGAGGCGGACCTTCCACAAAGTACTCTAAATTAGGTTTTGTAGAAAAATATTATTCCTTTAAAGTAATAAAAATTCAAGGAAACTGGGTAAAATTTCAAGATCAGTGGGGTGACTCAGGGTGGATTCATAAAAGTTATTTATGGATACCATAATAAATTATTTGAGTTTTAATCTAATAGTATGAATTTATACATAACTATTTATACTATCTTATCTGTTTTATAACCCCGATACAGAGAAAGCATTCCAGGACTTAAAAGGAAGCTTTAATGGAGCAGTTTAAAAGACAGTATAAGAGACACTTTCACGATTAAGACATACATTTGCAAGTCAGTTAATTATCAGTGGCGCTGACCTTAAAACAGCTCAAAAGTTACCGGGACACAAGGATATTAAAATGACCCTCAGATACTCACACTTATCACAGGCTCATAAAAGGCAGGCCGCCAAATTATTGGAAAATCTAATTTATCACAATTCTATCGGAATCGAAAAAATGAGGCTTCTAAAAATCTTCGTAACTCATTGATTTTAAATATGGAGGTGAAGGGATTCGAACCCACGACCTCCTGCGTGCAAAGCAGGCGCTCTCCCAACTGAGCTACACCCCCATTCCCATGGGCCTAGTTGGAGTCGAACCAACCACCTCACCCTTATCAGGGGTGCGCTCTAACCAACTGAGCTATAGGCCCATTAATACTATAAAAATACCTGAAAATGATTAATTTTGTCAATTCAACGAAATTCGGGTAGTGTCAAGAATTATGTGTAAATTCATAAAGAGGTTTACTCCTGTATTGTTCATTTAAGTGATTAATTAATTACTGCGAAACTTATTCTTTAAATACTTTTTACATTATTAAAGCAACTCATTGTTTTTGTCCGTCTTCTTAATTCTCTAAAAGATCTCTCTATCACATTTGTTGTTCTTAATTTCTTCCACATGTTCTTTGAAAAACAAAAAAAGAAAATCAATATAAGGGAGGAAACCATGCAAAAAATTAGACAAATGGGATTAGAGGATTTTGTAACACAGATAGCAGAGATGGAACCTGCATCTGCAATAAAGTATCTAAGTGAAGCATTGATTAATCTTTTTATGCTAAAGGAAAGGGATTTTTTTCTTAAATCAGATCAGTCAACACAAAACAAAGCAAATGGATTTTATCCAAGGAATCTTGCCTGTCTTTTAGGTAATTTATCTCTTAAAATTCCAAGAGACAGAACAGGACAGTTTAGACCTCAAGTGTTACCACAGCAGTGGCAGAGATACGACAGAGACTTTCAAGATTTGCTGCTTAATCTGATACTTCAAAGTTACTCCCCAAAGAAATCTTTTCCTCAGACTGATCATCAACTCTGCTTTATACATATGCAGAGGAATATATTCAGAAATATGTCAAAGGAAGATGCCTGCAGATTTAACGAAGAAATAAACAGAATCAAGTTAATCAACAACTATGAGGAGGCAGTGAATGCATTTGAACCCTTATGCAGTCAATCATGGTGGATATTTCTAGTCAGTTAAGACAGCTGAGATTTCTATCTATGTTATTGTAAACAGAATAACCCTGGATAGATGGAGAAAACCCTTACTGTATCAAAAGAGGTGCTATATGAAATTAGACAGATCTTTAATTCCAGGTTTAGAGAATAGACACAGTTTTATTGACAACTGCCACGGATTTATCCTGTTTACTAAAACCAAAAACGGTGAAAGAAGAGAAATACCCTTAAACAATACTCTTAAACAGCTGCTTGCTCAGTTGTTCACACAGAGAAGACTTGATACTGAATACGTGTTTTATAACCCCGATACAGGAAAATCTTGCCATGATGCAAAAAGAGGCTTCAACACCGTATGCAGAAAGGCAGACATAAAAGACTTTCACTTCCACGACTTAAGACATACATTTGCAACTCAGCTTGTTATGAACGGATATGATTTAACAACAGTTAAAGAACTTCTTGGACATAAAGATATTAAAATGACCCTCAGATACTCACTTCCTGGCTCCTGAACACAAACAGGACGTAGTGAAAAAACTTGATAATTTTTTAGGACAAAATACTCCAAAAATCGCCCCAAAAAGTACCTGATTCTTACAATTTTCTTACAGTGCAGAAAAATTATCTTTTTATGATTTTCATAAGCCATTGATTTTGCTTAATGGACGGTAGGGGAGTCGAACCCCCGGCCTCCAGATTGCGATTCTGGCGCTCTCCCAACTGAGCTAACCGCCCGATTTGTTTTATAATATCATATTTAAAACATTTTAAGGAGGGTTTAAATGAACTGGCAAGAAGTTAAAAAGATAGCAAAAGAAAGATTGAAGCCTTACTGCCGTGTTTGTCCTGTATGTAATGGAGTAGTTTGTTCAGGCGAAGTTCCAGGAATGGGAGGTGTTGGAACAGGCTCTTCATTTAGGTCTAATATTGAGGCATTGAATAAATATAAACTTAATCTTTCGGCGATCCATGATGTAAAACAGCCTGATACATCAATTGAGATTTTCAAACAGCCTCTTTCTCTACCGGTAATGGCTGCGCCGGTAACAGGAAGTACATATAATATGGGTGGAGCTGTTACAGAGGAAATTTATGCTCAAGAGGTTATTGCAGGCTCTCTTATGGCAGGAACAGTTGGATGGACTGGTGATGGAGCAGACCCTTTAATGTATGGTAGTGGTATTGAGGCAATAAAAATGAACAATGGCAAAGGGATTCCAATAATTAAACCAAGAGCCCAAGATGAAATAATAAAGCGAATCCGTCAGGCTGAGGATGCTGGTGCTGTGGCAGTTGGAATTGATATTGATGGAGCTGGTCTTATAACAATGGCACTTAAAGGTCAGCCAGTCAGCCCAAAATCTCCAAAAGAGATTGAAGAAGTGGTAAAATCAACAAAACTTCCTTTTATTTTAAAAGGAATCATGACTGTTAAGGAAGCTGAAATAGCATATAACTTAGGTATTTCAGCAATTGTTGTTTCCAATCATGGAGGAAGAGTTCTTGATCATACTCCTGGTGTTGCTGATGTTTTACCTGAGATTACAGAAAAAATGAAAGGAAAGATAACAATTATTGCTGATGGAGGTGTTCGCTCGGGAGCTGATGTTTTAAAGCTTCTTGCACTTGGAGCTGATTGTGTTCTTATTGGTAGACCTGTTATAATCGCAGTTTTTGGAGGCGGAAGAGAAGCACTTAAACTTTATTTTGAAACTATTAGAAATGACCTTAAACAGGCAATGCTTCTTACAGGAGTTGGATCTGTAAAAAATGTATCGAAAGATATTTTAAGAGTCTAACTCTATGATGCCCGGCATAATAACCGGGCATTCTTTTGTTACAATATAAAATTAAAAGATAAGTTTATACTTCATAAGTTTTATGATTATATCTCAGAGTTATTGAACTTTCAAGCCACTTAGTAGAATATAAAACTTGTTATTTTGAAAAAAATATTTCAATAATAATATAATAAATTAATTAATAATAATTAAAAAAACAATTTGGTTAGGAGGTGCATTATGAAGCAGTATTTTGTATTCTGTTTGAGTTTTTTATTTTTATTTACATCAGTATCATATGGATTTGATGGAGAAACAGCTTCAAAATTTAATTCAGTTTTTTCTCAGCTAACTCCTGAGATGATTGCAAAAAAACCATGTGAAATCAATGCAAAGCAACTATTTGAGATGATCAGGGCAAATGAAGACTTTGTAATTCTTGATATCAGAACTCCTCAGGAAATGCAAATTGTTGGAATTACATATAAAAATACTCTGAAGATACCAATGCATGAACTTTTTAAGGAAGAAAATTTACAAAAGCTTCCAACTGATAAGAAAATTGTTGTTGTATGCCATACAGGGACAAGGGCATCAGCTACAGTAATGGCATTAAGGGCAGTTGGGTTTAATAATGCCTACATGTTTAAAGGAGGTATTATTGAGCTGGCTGCAGAAGCTGGAAGAAGCGTGGTGGGTATTCTCTGGTAGAAATAGAATGAACCAGAAGAGATAACAGTTTTAACTATCAGCTCTTCTGGTTTAATTTTAATGATGATATACACTTTTTTTGTTTAAAAGATGTATTATAGCTGTTAATTTCATCAAAACAGTTAATATGATAACACTATCTGAAGAGCTTTACATTAAAAAAAATGCCTATATTCCAGAACATCTACCATGCTATGTAGGAACAGTTTCAGATAATGAGTGTTTTATTGTAAAAGACTATGTTTTTTATTTTGGAAACAGAACTCTTGTATTTATTGGATATCCTCTTTCTCAAATTCAAGCTGATGCTTATGTAATAGAAATTATAGAAAAACTAATACAGATCTTTAAGCCTGATTATTTGGCTCTAATCGGTGAAGAAATATCATACAGTAAAGCCAGATGTTTGAGTAAAGAGACAGATGCTTACTGGAGAGTTAATTTAGAGGAGTTAGAAATTTCTCAAAAAGTAAGAAATATGATAAACAGAGCATCAAGGGAACTTTATATCGAGAAAACTAAAAATTTCGGAAAAGACCATCTTTCTATTATTTCTCAGTTTTATGAGACTCATTCTGTATCTGAAGCGACTAAATACATTTTTGAGAGAATTCCAGATTATATCTCGAGTTGTGAAACCGTGTTTATTTTTAATGCAAAAGACAGGAATGAAAAACTCATTGCTTTTGGCATAGCTGACTTTTTTGCTGATGATTATGCGTTTTATATGTTCAACTTCAGTTCTAAAAAAACAGTTCCGGGTGTTTCAGATTTAATACTCCATGAAATTATAAAAACAGCAAAAGAAAATAATAAAAAATATATAAATCTTGGATTGGGAATTAATGAAGGTGTTCAATTCTTCAAGAAAAAATGGGGTGGAGTTCCATTTCTTAAATATGAATTTTATTTTTATAAAACAAAAAAAAGATTTCCTAGTTTTTTGTATAATCTTTTTAAAAGATGTTGAAAAATAAAGAAAAAGATCATATTCTAAAAAATGCCTACATCCCTGAACATATTTTGAATCTGATGATTCCTCTTTCAAAGGCAAAAGCTTTTCTCATTAATGATTATCTGGGATTTGTAAGAGGAGATGTCCTTATTTTCATTGGTTATCCTCTAAACAAAAACTTTTCAGAACAGAATTTCATTAACAGTTTACAATCAAGTATAAGAAAGTTTAACCCATGCTATGTTTGGTTTATAACTCCTCAAATACCATCTGAACTTGAAAAGCTATGTATGGAAAGAGAAACAGATGATTACTATATACTTGATCTTGAAAAATTGAGCATAAAAAAGGAGCTAATTAGGCAGATAAAAAAAGCATCTATGTATCTAACTGTCAGAAGAAATAGCGAGATTTCTAAAGAACATCTAAGACTTATAAAGGAATTCATAGAAATAAAAAAACCTTCTAAAAGAGTGGCTGACCTTTTTTTAAATATTAATGATTTTGTTACATATTCAAAAACCGCAGTAGTGCTTGATTGTATGGATAAAAAAGACAATCTCATAGCCTTTTATGTTCTGGATGTTGGAGGACCAGATTTTATCACTTATGTTATTGGAACATATGACAGAAACAACTATATTCCTCATGCTTCTGATCTTGCCTTTCATGAAATGATAAATATTGCCAGGCAAGAAAACAAGAAATATATTCATCTGGGGCTCGGTGTTAATGAAGGATTGAGAAGATTTAAAGAAAAATGGGGTGGAGTTCCATTTCTTAAATATGAACTCTGCGGATACAGGATTACTAAAACAGAATCTACACTTATTGACTCATTTTTAATAAGATGATAAGAGGAATATTTTTCAGGGATAGAAAACTTAAAATGATCTGGGCTATAAGAAAGAATAATCTAGAATCTTACCTGATAGGCTCTGCTCATTTTTCTCCGTACAGATTTGAGAGATCTCTTGAATACTATATAAGCAAAGTAGATACAGTATTATTTGAAGGACCTCTAGATGAGAAGAGCATGAATAAGGTTATACAGAGAGGGTTTAAAACAAGTGATGACAGATCTCTTCTAGATGTTGTGGAATATGGCGTTTTAAGAGATTTGATTCAAAAGCTTCTTTTATCTGATAGTTATCAGTTTGCAACAGGCTATCATTTTAAAGATTTACAGAAACAGATGGAAGAGTCTTATATTGAACAGCTTAAAGAGTTAAAAGTGTGGAGTGGTTTTTTTGCTCTGTGGTCGGAGTTTCTTAAGAAAAGACAATGGAAATACTCTGTTGACAAAGAGGCCTACAAGATAGCAAAAAAATTCAATAAGCAGATAGTTTTTCTTGAGACAATTGATGAACAAATTCAAGCTCTTGAAAATATACCTGTAAAAAGAATATTAAGTTTTATAAAAAATTTTGAACAGTGGGATAAATACTCAAAAAAATATAAGAAATACTATCTTAAAGGTGATATTCAAAATCTAATGTTTATTTCTGAAAATTTTCCCACTCGATGTGAATCAATTGTTGAAAAGCGAGACTTAATTCTATATGAAAGAATGCATCCTTTTTTAGAAAGAAATAGCATATTGGTATTTTGCGGCACAATTCATATAAAAGGTATAACAGAGCGATTAATTGAAAATGGATATAAAATAAAACCATACCATTGACGCTGGTTGTTATAAAAATAAAGTCAGAATTGATTAATATAAACACCATAAAATTCTGATTGAAAGAAATTGTATGAGATAATATGGAAATAATGGACATCAAGATAAAAAAATCAATACAATACAATACAATAAAGTAGTGGAGGTGTCAGGATGGAAAAGATTCCGTACCGCCTGCTGTGGAATCATTGAGTCAATCAATAGATGCGTGTTTAGCTTTTTTAAGCTTCCCATTATCAAATTTATACAAAATATTTGACAGTGCAGTTGATTATAACAGTTATATACTTAAATAATATGAGCAATCCCCAGCTTATTTTAATGGCCTTTTTACAATGTGTTACATTTATTTCTGGCAATTGTCCTTTACAATACGAAGAGGTGGAGCTTGCCCATCTTTCCCTTCTCCCATATAAACTGTAACATGAGGAAAAGGAATTTCTATTTTAAGCTCATCAAATCGTTTTTTGATTCTTCTGTTGAACTCGCGAGCTACACGCCACTGTTTGATAGGAAGAGTGGTAGTTCGAGCTTTAATAATAACTGCTGAATCGGCAAATTGATCAACGCCTAATACTTCAATTGGCTCAAGAATGTCATCCTTAAATTCAGGGTCATGACGCATTTCCTCGTCAATTTTTTTAATTATTTCCATCACCTCATCAACATCTTCTTTATAAGCAACTCCTATTTCAAAAACGTACCTTGAGTATTCTTTGGTCATATTAGTAACAACGCTAATTTGTCCATTTGGAACGTAGTGTACATTTCCTGACATATCACGTAATACGGTGGTTTTCAAACTTATCTTCTCTACAGATCCACTCTTACCTCCGATTTCTACTACATCGCCCACTCGAATCTGATCTTCCATAAGGATGAAAAAGCCACTAATAACATCTTTTACCAGTGATTGAGCACCGAACCCGATAGCAAGTCCTCCTATTCCGGCAGTAGCCAGAATAGGCCCAATGTCAATCCCTACTTCTCTTAGAACTGTAATTCCCGAAATTGCAACTATAATAGAAATAAGAGCATATCTAACAATATTTCCCAGTGTTGTTGTCCGTTTCTGAAATTCTTCGTCCTCTTTTTTCCTGATAATTAAACGAATAAGCCCTGCAGAAAACCTTTTGGCGAGTCTTAATGCGAGCCATGTGAGGATAAGAATTACTATAATGTGCAATATACCTTTCAGAAATGAAACGCTGAATAGTTCATCTAATAATTTTTGCATATTCATAACTTTTCTCCTGTTTTTAAATCATCGATATATATTAAATTAAGTTAAGATTGTCAAGTATAAATTTCTGAACTACTTCTGCAGTCTTGCTTACCTGTTCAGAAGTTAGAAGCTTAGTTCTATCAGTGATAATATTGCTTATGCTTCTAAGTTCTATACAGGGGATACCATAGATTTGAGCTACCTTTGCTATTGCAGCACCTTCCATATTTTCACATATTGCATTGAAATTTTTTTCTAGAAACTTTGCTCTTTGAATATTCCCCGTACATATTGAGACAGTTAAAAATGTTCCACTTTTTAAATTTTTCATAACATCAGGTATATAAAGAGGAATTGTTTCAGTATTCATGAAAATAAAAGAATTATTACTATCTTCACAGTTTATCAGTAAGCCCTCATCAGCGATAATTTCCTTCTCAGCTATCGCAATATCACAAATATTAAGTCCAGATGATGGATAGGCACCTGCTATTCCTGATATAACAGCTTTGCTAATAGGAAAATGGTTAAAAGCCAGAAGAGATGATATGGTAGCATTTACTTTACCAACTCCAGATACACATAGAACTATTTCTGAATTGTTTATGGTACCTTTTATGAACATATTATTTCTTATTAGCAGATTCGATTTACACGAGATTTTTTTAGTAATTAATTTCGATTCTATAGCTGTTGCAAAAAAAAGGGCTATCAATTATGATGCTGCCTCAACAAAATTAATTCTGTTTTCAAAATTTTTCATTTTCTGAAGTACGATTTTTTCTGTCCAAAGAGTTTTTAGAAATTCTGCAAGATGATCATTTTGTTTTAACATGGAACCAATATCATACATTTTTATTTTTAATTCTATATTATCTATTTCATTGCTGATTGCAAAAATGAAAGTTTTAAAGTATTTACTGTTTGTTTCTGTTGCTGATTTAAATCTGTATTTCATGTCGTATTATTTACTTTAAAAGAATTTTTTAGCATAAGGCAAGCTATGATATAATAAAAAGGCTTAAATCAAATTTTTTGAGGTGATACAATGCCTGTGTATGAGTATGAATGTAAAAAATGTGGAGAGTTTTTTGAGATTCTAGTTCTTGGCAATAAGAGTGTTTCATGCCCAAAATGTGGTTCTGATAACATCAAGAAAAAATTTTCCACATTTGCAATGAAAGGTGTTCAAAAAGGCAATTCAGGATGCTCATCCTGTAACGCATCTTCCTGTAGTTCCTGTAAATAATTCAATATTTCCCAATTCTTATTCTGAAAGGCAATAAAAAGGAGTAATAAGGAGTAATTATGTCAAATGTTTCAAAAGTTAATATTGCAGATGAGATGAAAGTCAGCTACCTTGATTATGCAATGAGCGTAATCATTGGTAGAGCCTTGCCTGATGTAAGGGATGGGTTGAAACCTGTGCAAAGACGAATTCTCTATGCTATGTTCAGAGAGGGGCTACTTGCTGGTAAAAAATATTCAAAATGCGCTGGAGTTGTGGGTGAAGTTTTAAAGAAATATCATCCCCATGGTGACCAGGCCGTTTATGATGCTCTTGTCAGACTTGCGCAGGACTTCAACATGCGCTATCCTCTTATTGATGGACAGGGTAACTTTGGCTCTATTGACGGAGACCCTCCTGCTGCATACCGTTATACTGAAGCAAGACTCACAAAAATAGCTGAAGAGTTGCTTCAGGATATTGATAAAGAGACTGTTCCATTTGTACCAAATTTTGATTCAACAACAGAAGAACCTCTTGTTCTTCCTGCACGAATTCCAAATCTTCTTATAAATGGTTCATCTGGGATAGCTGTTGGAATGGCTACAAACATTCCTCCACATAATCTTAATGAAATCATTGATGCTCTGGTGCAACTTCTTGAAAAGCCTGATACTTCAGTTGAGACTCTAATGCATTTTATTCATGGACCTGACTTTCCAACAGGTGGAATAATTTATGGTATAGAAGGAATTAAAGACCTTTATCGTACAGGTAGAGGAATTATAAAAATAAGGGCAAAAGTAAAAGTTGAAAGAGAAACAAAGGGTAAAAAACCAAAAGAAATTGAACTGTTTGAAAGAGAATCAGAAACTAAAGCTACAAAAGAGAGAATCATAATCACAGAGATTCCTTATCAGGTTAACAAAGCCAGGCTAATTGAGAAAATAGCCGAACTTGTAAGAGGGAAAAAAATCGAGGGAATTACAGAAATAAGGGATGAGTCTAATAGAGAGGGAATAAGAGTTGTTCTGGAGCTAAAAAAAGGAGAAATGCCAGAGGTTATTCTTAATAATCTGTACAAACACACTCAGATGGAGACAACCTTTGGTGGAATAATGCTTGCAATTGTTGATGGACAGCCCAGAATTTTAACTCTTAAAGAAGTTCTCCATGAATTCTTGAAACATAGAAGAGATGTTGTTTTAAAACGAACAGTCTTTGAACTAAAAAAAGCAGAACATTCTGCCCATATTCTTGAAGGTCTCAAAATAGCTGTTGAAAATCTTGATGAAGTTATAGCAATCATAAGAAAATCTCAGAATCCTGAGGAAGCGAGGATAAAACTGATAACAAGATTTCCTCTCACAGAAATTCAGGCTCAGGCAATTCTTGACATGAGGCTACAGAGACTAACAGGGCTTGAGAGAGACAAGATAATAAGCGATTACGAAGCCATTCTTAAAGAAATACAAAGACTAAGAGCAATTCTTGAAAGTGAAGACTTACTTAAGGAAATCATAAAAAATGAATTAATAGAGATAAAACAAAAATATGCTGACGAACGAAGAACTGAAATAACAGCTGAAACAAAAGAGATAAACTTTGAAGATCTGATTACTGAGGAAGACATGGTAATAACAATGACTCATCTCAGTTATATAAAGAGAACTTCTCTGTCTGATTACAGAAGTCAGAAAAGAGGTGGGAAGGGATTAACTCCAATGGAGACTGCAATAGATGACTATCTTGAAGATGTTTTAATTGGTTCAACACATGATCATATAATGTTCTTCAGTAATTACGGAAGGGTTTACTGCTTGAAGATTTATCAGATTCCAGAAGCTGGCAGAGTATCCAAAGGTAAACCTATTATAAATCTGCTTCCTCTTCAGGAAGGTGAAAAAATAACCACCAAACTTGTGTGCAAGGATCTTGAAGAAGGCTTTCTTACAATGTTTACAAAAAAGGGCTTTGTTAAAAAAACATCTCTTGACGAATTTAAAAATATAAGAAGTAAAGGTGTTATTGCCATAGCTCTTGAAGACAATGATGAATTAATATCAGTAAGAAAGACAACAGGACATAACCAGTTAATTATAGCTACCAAAATGGGCATGGCAGTTAGATTTGATGAGAAAGATGTAAGACCAACTGGTAGATCAGCCAGAGGAGTTATTGGAATCAGATTTTCAGAATCGCAGGATGAAGTTGTATCAGCAGATATTGTATCTGAAAACTCATTTATATTAACAATTACAGAAAAAGGCATTGGTAAAAAAACTCCTATTAATGAATATCGTTTACAGCATAGAGGAGGTACAGGGGTAAAAAATATCAAGCTTTCTGAAAAAACAGGTTATGTTGTATCCGCCCTTCAAGTTAAAGAAGATGATGAAATTATAATCTGTAGCAGCAGTAAAATGATCAGGCTTAAAGTTTCTCAAATTCGGCCTCAGGGCAGAGCTACAACTGGAGTAAGACTTATAGATCTCGCTCCTGAAGACAAAGTGGTAAGTATTGGGCGAATATTAGAGGAGGACAGCAGTGTCAATATATAACCTTGATTATTTTTTTAATCCAAGAAGAATTGCTGTTATAGGTGCTGATAATCTTCTAGGAACCATGGGTTATACTGTTTTCAGAAATCTTATTACTGAGGGATATAAAGGGATCGTTTATCCGGTAAATCCTCAATCAGATTCCATACAGGGAGTAGAGGCTTATAAAAGACTGAACGATATTTCAAAAGAAATAGACCTTGTTATCTTGGCAAATGAATGCGGGACAAACATTTTAGAGCTTCTTGAAGAATGTGGCCAAAAAAAAGTTAAGGGAGTTATTTTGATGTGTCCTGATTTCAGAACAAAGGTTAAAGATGCAATGCGTGTAGAGGAGGAAATTGAAAAGATTCACAGAAAATATGGTTTCAGACTTCTGGGACCTAATACTCTTGGCTTTATAAGACCTGGAATAAACCTTAATGCAAGTCTTTTTAAAAGAAAACTTAATAAAGGTAGTATTGCTCTAATCTCACAGAGTGCTACTCTTTCTATTGCTCTTTTAGATAGAGGTGCGGACAAAAACATAGGTTTTAGCTATTTTGTTGCACTTGGTTCTGATATAGATATAGATTTTGCTGATCTTATTGATTTTTTTGGAGTGGATCCTTCAACAAGGGCAATAGTTATATATATGCAGTCTATAAAAAATGGCAGAAAATTCATGACATCTGCTCGTTCATTTGCTTTTTCAAAACCTATTGTTGTGGTAAAGTCAGGTAAATTTGTTGAATCACTGGAAATAGCATTAACTCATTCAGGACTGCTTGCCGGTGAAGACAAGGTATATGATTCTGCATTTAAAAGAGCAGGTGCTGTAAGAGTAGATGAAACCCTTGATATGTTTTATATTACTGAAACCCTTTCAAAACAGAGAAGACCAAGAGGAAAAAGACTTGCGATTATTACAAATGCAGGTGCACCTGCTGTTACAGCAGTAGATGGCTTGCTTAAATCCGGAGGAGAACTTGCTGAATTTTCCGAAGACACTGTAAAGCAATTAGAGGGAAATGTTCCTGCACGAATTATAAGAAATCCTCTTGATTTAATATCCAATGCAAAACCAGAGGATTATGAAAAATCTCTTGGAATTGTTCTTAAAGATAAAAATGTAGACGGTGTTTTAGTGATGTTAACACCATCACTTGGAGCTGAACCTGTTGAAACCGCTACAAAAGTTGCAAAGTTAGCAAAAGATCATCCATATAAACCTGTTCTTACAAACTGGATGGGAGCAGAACTTGTCAGAGAAGGCAGAGAAGTTCTTAACTTGCAGGGTATTCCTACATTTGTAACACCTGAACAGGCTGTAAGAACTTTTATGTATATGTATCGATATGACTTAAACTTAAAGCTTCTACTGGAAACTCCTCAAACCATCCTTAACGATATAAATTTTAACAAAGAACGAGTAGCAGACATAATTGAGAATGCAATATCAGAAGGAAGAACAATTCCAACATTTTTTGAAGCTTCAGAAATTCTTTCAGCTTATGGAATTCCTGTAATACTTACTAAAAAGGCTGATAATATAGAAGAATTAAAAAATGCCATAGCTGAAATAGGCTATCCATTAGCTCTTAAAATAGACACACCCCGAATAATACATAAATTCAGGGAAGGTGGAGTTATTCTTGATGTGAGAGATGAAGTAGAGGCTGTTGAAGGTTTTAAATGGCTTAAAAGGCTCGCGGAGGAACATGGAGATGCTCATGCTTCTGTAATTATTCAGCCAATGGTTATAACCTATGGATATGAAATAGCTATTGGTGCCAAAAAAGATCCTACCTTTGGCTCAGTTATTCTGTTTGGTACAGGTGGAAATCTTCTGGAAGCACTGGAAGATTATTCAATCGGACTTCCGCCTTTAAATCAAACACTGACAAGGAGATTGATGGAAGAAACGAAGATTTACAGATATCTTCAAAAATATCCATACTACGAAAATATATTAAAAAAGCTTGAAGAAACAGTTGTAAAATTTTCGTATTTGATATCTGATTTTCCACAAATAAAAGAATTTGATATTAATCCTGTTTTTATAACTGATTCAGAAATTTTCGCCCTTGACTGTAGCATTATTTTCGATAAAACTGCTCCAAAGCAAAAAACTGTGGTAAAGGGAGAGTTCTGTCCACCTCATCTAAGCATTTGTCCATATCCTGTACATTTGTACAAAGAAGTAGAATTAAAAGATGGAACAAAAGCGATAGTCAGACCAATCAAGCCGGAAGATGAGGGCATGATTGCTGCTTTACTTGGAAGATGCTCAGAAAGAACAATAAGTTTAAGATTTTTTCAGAGAGCAATTGATTTGAGACATGAAAATCTTGTCAGATTCTGTCAGGTTGACTACGATAGAGAATTAGCATTTGTATGTGTTGTCAAAAAGGGAGATGAAGAAAAAATTGTAAGTGATGTTAGACTCTCAAGAGATCCAGATGGAATAGATGCAGAAATGGCAATTTTAGTTGAAGATGAATGGCAGGGGAAGGGAGTCGGTAAAGCCCTATGCAGTTCTGCTATTGAAGTGGCAAGAGATTTAGGAGTAAAAAGAATCTGGATGGATATTTTGAGGATAAATACTTATATGATTGGACTTTCAGAGAGATTAGGCTTTAAAAAAGATCGTGTTGAGGAAGACAGTATAAAAGTAGTCTTGCATCTTGACAGTACCTGATGAACGAACGGTTAATGATAGTAGATTCTGATTATAATGTAAGAGAAAGCCTCAGTAACAGGCTTAGAAAAGAAAATTTTATAGTTGACTGTGTTGCAACACTTAAAGAAGCATTAAACAATTACACAACATATATTCATGATTTTGTAGTAACAGAAATAGAACTTCCAGACGGAGATGGGCTGGAGTTTGTCAGAAAAATTAAAAAATTAAATCCTTCAGCTAAAATTATTGTAACAACTTCTTATCCATCAATAGCCTCTGCATTAAAATCCCTGAAATTGAAGGTTGATGACTATATTGTTAAACCATTTATTTATGATGAAGTAATGGCATCTTTAAAGCAGATTTTAAGGATTCAAATGGAAAAAGAAGAAATCGTAAAAGAAAAACCGCAAATCAAACAATCAGAAGAGTTTATATCAATTATAGGAGAATCTGTAGAAATCAAACTTCTACTTGAAAAAATAAAAAAAATAGCAAATACTCCTACCAATGTTGTACTTCTTGGTGAAACAGGAACAGGCAAAGAACTCTTTGCAAGAGCAATTCATGAAGCAAGCTACAGAAAGAAAAAACCATTTGTTGCAATTAATTGCGCGAGCCTGCCGGATAATTTGCTTGAAAGTGAACTTTTTGGTTTTGTAAAAGGGTCTTTTACAGGAGCAACATTTGATAAAAAAGGACTTCTTGAAATAGCAGATGGAGGTACTGTTTTTCTTGATGAAATAGGTGATTTACCTATTAGCCTTCAGGCAAAGCTTTTAAGAGTAATAGAAGATAAAGAAATAAGACCTTTGGGTAGTGTTACAATCAAAAAAGTTGATTTGCGATTTATCTCTGCAACCAATAAGGATCTTACTGAAGAGATAAAAAAAGGAAATTTTAGAGAAGATTTATATTTCAGGTTAAATGTTATTACCCTGTACATTCCTCCGCTTAGAGAAAGAGTCAAAGATATTGAAATTTTAGCCTATCACTTCATGCGTAAGTTTGCAATAAAAATGGGCAAAGATATTAAAAAAATTGAACCTCAAACCATGCAACTTCTTCTTAAATATTCATGGCCTGGGAATGTAAGAGAATTGCAGAATGTTATCGAACAGTCAGTTGTATTTTCAGAGTATGATTCAATAAAACCAGAAGATCTTCCAGAACATATAAAAACTTTGGAAAGACTAGTGGATAAAAGAAAAGAAATTCCTGTGCTGTCAATTGAAGAATATACAAAAGAGTTTATTTTAAAGTACCAATCATTTTATACTGAACAGGAACTTGCAGATATGCTTGGAATAACAAGGAAAGCTTTATGGGAGAAAAGGAAAAAATGGGGAATAACAAGAACTCAGTGATTAAAAAGCAACGGCTTGGACATATTGATATTCCTCTTCAACGAGTTCATATTGAATTAACAAATATATGTGATTTCAACTGTGTTTTCTGTCCTAAGTCTGTTATGAAGAGAAAATATGGATATATGGATAAAGAGCTTGCTAAAAATATAATTTCAGAGCTTTATGAAAACAATATTTGCGAAAAAATTACGTTTCATGTAATGGGCGAGCCTACAATGCATCCTGATTTCTTTGAAATATTATCACATGCCCAGAAAACAGGTATAAAAGTAGGTCTTACAACAAATGGAGGAAGAATTGGAGGCAGAATAGGAGAACAACTTTTAGAATACAATCTATATCAGATTGATATATCTCTTCAAACTCCTGATGAAAAATCATTCATGCTCAGAAAAGCCGGTCCTTTAACATTTGATGACTATAGGAATGGCATTTTGAAGTTCTTCTCAGCTTATCATTCAAAATACAAAGATACAATATTTAAATTTCGTTTTCTCAATACAAGATTTCATCACAAATACCTGGAAAAAAGCATCGGTAAAATAGATGTCATCTCATCTACTGAACAATTAAGGGAAACTTTCAAGGAATGGATGGAATATATAAATGGCATTTCCAATGTTGAAGAATCTATAAAGCAAAAGGCATTGGAAAATCTTAAAAAATTGGTTTCCTATAAATGGAATGTTGTTGAGGTCTGTCCGAAGGTGTTTTTTGAAACCTATATGTTTGAAGATTGGGGCAATGCATTTTATGATGGAAAAATATACAAAGCATTAGCAGGATACTGTTTTGGTATGAGAGACCATTTCAGCATTCTTTATAATGGCGATGTTACTCTATGTTGTGTTGATTTTAATGGTAATACAACAATTGGAAATCTAAAGGAACAATCTCTCAAAGAAATTCTTTCATCAGAGTATTTAAAAGAAATAGTTGAAGGATTTAAAAAGTTTAAAGTTATTCATCCTTACTGCAAAGTGTGTCTTGGAAGTAAGTCAAGAGTTTCATCTATTTTAAAACCTATTTTTTCAATTCTTGCACTTAAAACCCTGAAGCCATTCTTTTATAATAAAATCAAACTGTACTGATTTAAACACCTGAAATATGTTTTTAACTTCAAAAAATGTGTGACAGTTTTTATTCACTATAGTTTTTCATCAGAGCTGAACCGATAATGAAAAACACAAGACAATAAAAAATAACAATACCGAAAAACAGAATTGTTTCTGAATCAATATGTTGTTTTCTTATTAAAATATTTGTATAAGTAAGAGGCATTATATAGATGATCGGTTTAAAAAATGCGGGAATTCTATCGATTGAAAAAAAAGTTCCGCTAAAGAAAGCCATTGGCATTATAAAAAAGTTTGAGTATGTTGCAGTATCTTCATGAGATTTTGTTATCATGCCTGTTATTACACCAAGAGAAGCAAACATGAAACAATTAAGAAGCAAAGTGATGACAAAAATAAAATTTATTGAAAAGTTTGAAGGAACAACCAATCCAATAGCAATGATAAGTAGTGATGCGAAAAGTCCTTTCACCATTCCTGCAAGAACCTCTCCAATCATGATTGAAAAAGGATTTATTGGTGATTGAACCAGTACCTGAAATGTTTTAAAATAAATTCTGCTTAAATTTAATGAACTTGCAACCCATGAATAAGAGTTGTTCATTGAACTCATTGCAACAAGACCTGGAAGCAGAAAAGTTAAATAATCCGTTCCTTCAGTTAATCTCACTGTTCTTCCAAGTCCAAGCCCAAAAGTTACAAAATAGATTATAGGAGCCATCATAGCAGAAAAAATATAACCGAGTCTTAAAAGCTTTCTTTTAAACTGGAGCATCTCTTTGAGAAAAACAGGATACCATCCGTTCATGGGTTTTTTTTAATTCTTTCTCCGGTTAATTTTACAAAAACATCTTCGAGATTAGACTTTCTTATTGTTACTCCATCACTTTTTTGTCTGGCTATTTCATAAGCCTGTTCTTTGCTGTAGCAGACTTCACTTACTATTTCACCATTTATATTAAAAAATTCAACTACATACTCTCCGACATTTCTTTTTAATTCTGATGGACTGCCAAGTGCTATAAGTTTACCATGCGATAGGATGCCAACTCTGTCACATAGTGCTTCTGCTTCTTCAATGTAATGGGTTGTTAAAAATACCGTTTTGCCCTCAAATTTTATCTTTCTAATTATTTGCCAAAGCTCTCTTCTAATTTGAGGGTCAAGACCAATTGATGGCTCATCAAGAAATAAAACTTTTGGTTCTGGCAGTAACGCTCTTGCAACAAGTGTTCTTCTCTGTAGTCCTCCTGAAAGAGTTGAAACAATGGATTGTTTTTTATCAGCAATTTTCATAGATTCAATTCTTTCATTGATTTTTAGTTTTAAATCTTTAACCCTGTGAAGCATTCCATAGATTAAAAGATTTTCATACACAGTAAGTTCACGCTCAAGATTGTTTTCCTGCGGCACCACTCCTATAATGCTCTTTATCTCCTGAGGAGTATTAATAACATCTATTCCATCAATAAAACATTTACCTGAATCAGGCCTTGTAAGAGTGGTAAGAATCTTTACAGTTGTTGTTTTCCCTGCTCCATTTGGTCCAAGAAGCCCGAATATCTCACCTTTTTTAATTTCCAGGTTCAGTTCCTGAACTGCTTTCAGCTTTCCATAGCTTTTTGAAATATTTTCAAGTTTTATCATACAACATCATGAAACCTGGTTATCTTTGGTCTTCTTCCTCTGACTTCGCAGCATTCTGTCAGATGAGCATCACTTACCTTAAGAAGTGTTCCACTTTTTGAACCATATCTGAAAATAGTTACTCCTTTGAGCCCTTTTTTATAAGCGAGGATAAATATTTTTGCAACTTCCTCTTTTTTTGTCCTCTGCGGTAAATTTATTGTTTTTGATACTGCATTGTCAGTATATTTCTGAAATGCTGACTGCATTTCAATGTGCTGTTCTGGAGTAATCTCAAGGGCTGTTTTAAAAATTTTTTTAATTTTAAGAGGGATGAAGGGAATCCCTCTTAAAACTCCTTTCTGTCTGATTGCATTTATGAAATTTTCACTATAGAATCCTTCTTTTTTTGCTATGTCAATAAGATATTGATTTATTATTTCAAACTCTGTATCAAGAATTCTATGCTTGTAGGCAAGTAAAAAATATGGTTCTATTCCACTTGAGCAGTCTGCAATAATTGAAATTGTTCCTGTTGGAGCGATTGTTGTTGTGGTTGCATTCCTTAATGGAGTTCCGATTTTGTCCCATATAGAACCTTTAAAATTTGGGAAAACTCCACGTTTTTCAGCGAGTTCTTTAGATGCTTCGTGAGATTTGTCATGGATAAATTTCATCAGTTTTTCAGCCATTTCAAAAGCTTTTTTATGATTATAAGGAATTCCAAGTCTAACAAGGCAGTCTGCCCAACCCATTATACCAAGTCCGATTTTTCTGTTGCCTTTATGCATTTTTTCAACCTCAGGCACAGGATAATGAGTAACATCTATGGCGTCATCAAGAAAGCGTGTGGCAAGCTTCACATCGTGCTCAAGTAGTTGAAAATCAAATGTTTCTTTTTTTATATAGTTTGACAGATTAATGGATCCAAGAATGCAGGCTTCGTAAGGAAGAAGTGGCTGTTCTCCGCATGGATTTGTGCTTTCAATCTCACCAATGTGAGGAGTTGGATTGTATCTGTTAATGGTATCAAGAAAAATTACACCTGGATCTCCTGTCTCCCATGCGGACTCCACAAGTTCATTAAAAACGTCCTTTGCTTTAACTTTTTTTACAATTTCTCTGTTTCTGGGATTTATTAATGGATAATAGTCATCTTTCAGAAGAGCTTCCATAAAAGTATCTGTAATAGCAACTGAAATATTGAAGTTGTTAAGACTTTCAAATTTCTTTAATCTTATGAATTCCATGATGTCAGGATGGTCAACTCTGAGAATTCCCATATTAGCCCCACGCCTTGCTCCTCCCTGTTTAATAACATCAGAAGCTTTATCAAATATTTTCATAAATGAAACAGGACCACTTGCTACGCCACCTGTAGAACGAACAATATCTCCTTTGGGTCTCAGATGAGAAAAGTTAAAGCCTGTTCCACCACCACTCTGAAGTATTAATGCAGCATCTTTAAGAGTTTTAAATATTTGCTCGATTGAGTCTTTAACAGGCAAAACAAAACATGCTGCAAGTTGAGCTTTTTGCTTTCCAGCATTCATTAATGCGGGAGAGTTAGGTAAAAATCTCAAGGAACTGATGAGATTATAATATTTCTCAGTCCATTCTGATGGATTTTGTTTATAAAACTCTTCAGCTTTTGCAACATAACTTGCAACTCTATAAAAAAGTTCTGCTGGAGTTTCAATTATGTTGCCCTGTTCATCTTTACGTAAATATCTTATTTTAAGAACTATTTTAGCTCTTTCTGTAAGCTCCATTTATATAGTGTATCATATATAAGTTGCATCTTAAGGATATGAAGCATTAAAATTTAATCATGAAAGCTAAATGCCCTGTTTGTAATAAAGCAGTTGATATAAAAGCTAATCCATGGAGACCTTTTTGCTCTAAAAATTGCAAAATAATTGACCTTTGGAACTGGTTTCATGAATACTATTCAATCAAAACTGAAGAAGTAGATGAAAATATAAATACGCAGGAGGAAGACGATGATAAAGCTGACAGTATGCGGTGCAGCAGGAAGAATGGGCAGTAGAATTATTGCTCTTTCAAAAGATTATTCTGATATAAGACTGGTTGGAGCAGTTGAGTCAAAAACAAATCCAAATGTAGGAGTTGATGCAGGAGTAATGGCAGGCATTGGGCAAATAGGTGTTACCATTGTTGATGACATTAATAAAGTTGTTGATGAAACTGACATATTTGTTAATTTCACAAATCCCGAAGCAACAGTAGAATATGTCCAGGTAGCAAAAAAATTTAAAAAATCAATGGTTATTGGCACTACAGGATTGAATAACCAGCAGATTGCTCTTATTCAGGAATGTGCAAGAGATATTCCAGTTGTGTTATCTCCCAATATGAGTATTGGTGTGAATCTTTTATTCAAAATTTTAAAAGATGTAGCAAAAGTACTTGGCGATGATTATGATATTGAAATTGTAGAGGCTCATCACAGGATGAAAAAGGATGCACCAAGTGGAACAGCAATCAAAATGGCAAAAATTATTGCTGAAGCTCTGAATAGAAACCTTGATGATGTTGCAGTATATGCGAGAAAAGGCATGATTGGTGAAAGAACAAAACATGAGATTGGTATTCAGACAGTCAGAGCAGGAGATATTGTTGGTGAACATACCGTTCTATTTGGAGGACTTGGAGAGAGGATAGAAATTACTCATAAAGCATCAAGCAGGGATACCTTTGCAAGAGGTGCTTTAAGAGCTGTAATCTGGCTTACTAACAAATCTGCTGGACTTTATGATATGGCAGATGTATTAGGTATTAAATAAAAAGGAGGGGAAACCCTCCTTTTTATTTATCCGCCCTCAACAATTGAAAACTCCTTCCACATAAACCAGTTTCCGGTATCTTTCATAAAGTTATAAGTTTCAGAGAAAATTTTATAATGTTGTTCCTCTTCGTATATTAATCTTTCAAAAAGTTTTTTCTCTTTTTCAGTATTAACTTCATTAAAGACTTTTTTATAAAACTCAACTCCTTCTTTTTCCATTTCCATGGCTATTTTGAAGGCTTCAAGATCATCTGTTTGAGCCTGAATTCTTTCCATTAAGTTGTCTTTCATTTCTTCAAAAATTGTTTTCATTGTTTTCACGGGATTAGCTTCTATGTATGTTAATTCAAGCCCTTTCAGCACTTCTTCAATCATTTTTATATGATTCTTTTCATCTTCAGCAATAGAGAGAAACATCTTCTTTCCAACTGGATGAGAAACTTTTTCTGCAGCCTCAGTATAAAATTTTACTGCATCTGTCTCCATCTTTAAAGCAAGTTCTACTGATTTCATCACTAACCTCCTATATTACTCCTCTGGTTCAAACATATCTTTTGTTGCACCACAGACGGGACAACTCCATGTATCAGGCAAATTTTCAAAAGCTGTTCCAGGCGCTATCCCATTATCAGGATCTCCCTGTGCCGGATCATAAACATAGCCACATACACTACATTTGTACTTTTTCATAACTAATCCTCCTGCTAAATGAAATTATTTAAAAATTATTTTAATTTATTCCTTTTTTATAAGTCAAAGGACGGAATTTAGACTTAGTTGACAGGTTTATTGATAAAGTTATAAAATCAAGTAGTCCGTGGGGGAGGTCGGTAAGACCTGAGAGTTTCCATTAAGGGAAGACCCCTTGAACCTGACCCGGATAATACCGGCGTAGGGAATAGGAACAGACAGATAGAAACCAGCCTCTATTCCAGATGGGATAGAGGTTTTTTATTTTAAGGGGATTGATATGATAAATGTTAAAGTTAATGGTGTGCTTATGAATGTTTCTGCAAGTACAATTGCTGAACTTCTTTCTGAACTTCAGATAGATCCAGATAGGGTCGTTGTTGAGGTTAATTTGGAAATTGTTAAAAAAGAACGTTTCAATGAATTTACAATAAAAGATGGCGATTCAATAGAAATCGTTAACTTTGTAGGAGGAGGAGGATAAAATGGATGATAAACTCATAATCAGAGGCATTGAGTTTAACTCAAGGCTCTGGGTTGGCACTGGCAAATATAAAAGTTTTGAGGAAACTACTCTTGCTATTGAAGCATCTGGAGCCGATGTTGTAACAGTTGCAGTTAGAAGAGTAAATATTATTGATCGTTCAAAGGAAAATTTGCTTGACTACATTGATCCAAGGAAATATAAAATTCTTCCAAATACAGCAGGATGTTACACTGTAGAAGAAGCTTTAAGATATGCCAGATTGGCTCGAGAAGCAGGAGTTTCAGATATGGTAAAACTTGAAGTTATAGGAGACGACAAAACACTATTTCCGGATGTATGCGGACTGCTTAAGGCAACAGAAATTCTTGCCAAAGAAGGATTTATAGTATTCCCCTACACAAACGATGACCCGATAACTGCAAAACGCCTTGCAGATGCTGGAGCAGCAGCAGTTATGCCACTGGGTGCTCCAATAGGCTCAGGACTGGGTATAAGAAACCCATATAATATTAAAATAATTCTTGAAACAGTTAATTTGCCTGTAATAGTTGATGCAGGAGTTGGAACTGCCTCGGATGTTGCAATAGCAATGGAGCTTGGTTGTGATGCGGTGTTAGTAAATACTGCAATTGCTGGAGCTAAAAATCCAGTAATGATGGCAGAAGCTCTAAAACATGCCTGGATTGCAGGCAGACTTGCTTATAAATCCGGAAGGATTCCTAAAAAACTATATGCTTCTGCCAGTTCACCACTTGAAGGAATGCTCACATGAACTTTAAATTCTATCTTATAAGTGACAGAAAGCTTTTTTCATCAGAAGAGTCCTTTCTTAATGCTGTTGACACTGCTTTAAAAACAGGCATAAAAGCTTTCCAATTGAGAGAAAAAGACATGACCACCAGAGAGTTTTATTTTCTTGCCAAAAAATTAAGGGAGATTACGAGGCGAAATGATGCTTTATTTTTTATAAATGACAGGGTTGATGTTGCTATGGCAGTTGAGGCAGATGGAGTGCATCTCCCACAGAATGGATTACCTCCGGATATTGTAAAAAAAGTTTGGAAAGATAAATTTTTAATAGGCGTTTCAACTCACTCACTTAAAGAAGCTATCGAATCCTCGGAATGGGCTGATTTTATAACTTTTGGTCCGGTTTTTTACACTCCTTCAAAGTCTCAATATGGTGAACCTCTCGGAGTTGAAATCTTAAAAAAAGTTAAATCAAAAGTCAGATGCCCTGTTTTCGCAGTTGGAGGAATCAAACATGATAATATGAAAACTGTTTTTTCACACTGTGATGGAGTTGCATTGATAAGCGGCATTCTTGCTCAATCAAATATCGAAGAAGCTGTTAAACAATATTTAAAAATTTTAGGAGAATAACCATGACAAGAATACAATTAGCCAAAAAAGGCATTATAACTGAAGAGATGAAACAGGTGGCAATGGAAGAGGATATTTCACCAGATGCTCTGGCAGAGCTTATTGTTTCAGGAAAGGCTGTAATAACAAGGAATAAAGAAAGAAATATAAAGCCTCTTGGGATAGGAAAAGGATTAAGAACAAAAATAAATGCAAACATAGGCACATCAAAAGATAAAACTGATATTAAAGAGGAGCTTGAAAAACTTCAGATTTCAGTTAAATACGGAGCTGATGCTGTTATGGACCTGTCAACAGGAGGGCCTCTAAAAGAGATGAGGAAATCGATTATTGAACATTCTCCTGTAAGTCTGGGCACTGTTCCAATTTATGAAGTTGCTGTCAGAGCAATTGAAAAATATGGGAGCATTGTTAAAATGACAGTTGATGATATATTTGAGGTAATTGAACAGCATGCAATGGATGGTGTTGATTTCATAACTGTTCACTGTGGCGTAACAATGAAAATAGTTGAAATGCTTAAAAAGGGACATAGAGTTTTACCAATTGTAAGCAGAGGTGGTTCAATACTTGCCGACTGGATTTGTCGGAATGAAAGAGAAAATCCATTATATGAATATTTTGATAGACTCATTGATATTGCAAAAAAATATGATTTGACTCTTAGTCTTGGCGATGGAATGAGACCTGGATGTCTGGCTGATGCTACAGACAAATATCAAATCCTTGAACTCATAACAATAGGAAAACTGAAAGATATTGCAGTATCAGAAGGTGTTCAATGTATTATTGAAGGACCTGGGCATCTTCCACTCAATCATGTTGAGACAAATATCAAACTTCAGAAACATATCTGCAAAGAGTCTCCATTTTATGTTCTTGGTCCTCTTGTTACAGATTGTGCCATGGGATATGACCATATTGCAGCGGCAATTGGAGGCGCGATTGCTGGTTATTATGGTGCAGATTTTCTCTGCTATGTCACACCTTCTGAACACATAAGACTTCCTGATAAAGAAGATGTGAAAGAGGGAGTGATTGCTTCAAAGATAGCTGCACATGCTGCGGATCTTGCCAAGGGAAATCCAAAAGCATGGGAAAGAGACAAAAAAATGGCTGATTGTAGAAGAAACTTTGACTGGCAGGGACAGATCTCATTATGTTTTAATCCTGACAAAGTAAAGGCAATGCGTGAGGAAAGGCCTCCTGTTAAGGATGAGCAGGTATGTAGTATGTGTGGAGAATTTTGTGCTATTAAGATTTCCAGACAGGCTGTCGAGTAAAGTTTTTTAAATATTTTTCTATAATTCTTCTTACTGATATATGAGCCATATGAAATGCATAGAGTATGCTTCCTCTTTTTACAGCTACATCACCGACAAGAAATACTCTTTCAAGATTGGTTTCTCCAAATTCGTCAATTTCAGGTAAAGAATCTTTAATACGAACTCCCATTTTCTCAAGAAAGTTTTTTGGAGTGCTGCCACCCAGACAGTAAAAAACTTTCGAAAATACCTCAGTATGCCCATTGTTGAAAACAACTCTTACTGCATCATTTGCAGGTTCTAATCCTTTTATTTCCGTACCCATAAAAAAAGTTATATAATCTTTTCTTTGTTCAAGCTCTTTGAGGTTTTCTTCATTAATTCTAAAAAATTCAGGTCTTCGATAAGATAAATATACATCACACTTTCCTGCTAAAATACATGCTAATTCAGCAGCTGTATTTCCCCCGCCCACAATCAATATTTTTTCATCCTCTGGTAATTCTTTCGGAATTTCAAAAAAAATTCTATTTTTTATTTCTTCAGGAATTGGATACGGTGGCTTTTTTGGTCTATCAAAAACACCTGTAGCAATAATAACAACATAAGCTTCAGCAACTGGATATGTTCCTGCTTTGATAATATAAAAATTTTCACGCCTTTCTAATCCATTGATCTCTATATTGTAATTGATTTCTATCTGATAATCATTAATGTATCTTGCCATTCTTTCAAGAAATTGTTCCTTTGTTTCTGTTTCAAACGAACAAACTCCTTCTGAATTGATATTGATGCCTTTGTAATATTTATCCACCCTTTTGCCTTCAGGATAGAGCCTCCTTATAGTAGAACAAAAATGACCTGCTTTTTCAAAAATAGCAACATCTTTTATCCCAGCTGCTTTTAATTCAACTGCAGCAGCAATGCCTGCAGGACCTGCACCAATTATAGCAACTAATAATCTTCTCATAAGTTTTTATTATACTGATAAACTTCATTTCTTTACAAACTGTGAACCTCCCTCAAAAATACTCTTTAAAAAGAATTGTTTTCGTATAATTGAAAAGAATGGATAACCGTAAAAAGATAAGAGGTTTGACAATGTATAACTTAAAACTATTTCAAAGAAATTTTATTTTAAAGGAAAACAGCTTTCAAATTTAATGATGTTTTTATCCTGAAAATTTTATTCAGGATGTAATCTGCATTCTATTGGTAGCTTAAGGATATGCTAATATAACTTTATGGAATTTATTCCTGCATACCTTAAATTTTCAGATAATGAGTTTAAAAAAAAGATCGAATATTTTTTTGACATAATCAGAAAATGCGGTCTCTGTCCAAGAAACTGCGGTGTTGATAGAACAGCTGGTAAAAGAGGAGCCTGTAGGGTGCTTGATAAAGCATATATTTCAAGTTGGGGACCACATTTTGGAGAGGAAGCTCCTCTTGTTGGACAATATGGCTCTGGAACAATCTTTTTTGGCTTCTGTAATTTAGCCTGCGTATACTGCCAAAACTGGACAATAAGCCATCTTGGAGAGGGTGAAGAGGTCTCTTATGAAGATCTTGCTTCTATTATGCTTTATCTTCAGAATTCAGGCTGCCACAATGTAAACCTCGTTACTCCAACCCATCAGATTCCTCAAATACTTAAATCACTTTATATTGCAAGAGAAAAAGGTTTAAAAATTCCAATTGTTTATAACTCTGGAGGATATGAAGCTATTGAAAGCTTGAAAAATCTTGATGGAATAATTGATATTTATATGCCTGATTTTAAATATGGAGACAGCAGTCTTGCAGAAAAATACTCGAAGATTAAAAACTATGTAGAAATTGCAAAACAGGCATTGATAGAGATGCACAGACAGGTTGGTGACTTGATTATCAATCAAGATGGAGTTGCAATTCGTGGGTTAATTGTAAGGCATCTTGTTTTACCGAACAATATAGCAGGCACAGAGGATGTTTTAAATTTTATTTCAAAAATTTCCAAAAATACTTACATAAACATAATGAATCAGTACAGACCATGCTGGCAGGCTGATGAATATCCTGAACTCAATAGAAGAATCACAAAAAAAGAGTTTGATGATGCAATCAGGATTGCTCTTAAATATGGACTAACAAGAATTGACTGTTGGCTCTATTTAAAGAGCGATCAACTCTGGCTTTAAGTCATCAAGATTTAAAAGCACCACTGTTGCTTTTCCATAAAGCCAGCCACATGCCTCTCCAGGATTTATAATCAATGTATTGTTTATTTTGTGAATATCAACCTCATGAGTATGCCCATAAATGACAATATCAAAATTACCTGATTGAGCAAGTGCATCAATCATCTGAGGTTCATGCATCAACGCGATTTTCCTTCCTTCGATTTCAATCATTCTTATCTGAGGCTGAATTCTGTCTCCATACATTTTTTTTAAAAGAACTCTGTCTCCATCATTGTTTCCAAACACTCCGTAAAACTCACCATCAAAATTCTTAAAAACTCGCCATGTGAACGGAGAAACAAAATCTCCACCGTGAAGTATTGCTTTTACACTGTTTTCATTGAAAATTTTTAAAGCTTTCCTTATATTTTCCATATTGTCATGTGTGTCAGATATAACTCCTGCTTTCATTGTTATCCTCCATATTTATTAAGATTCCACCAAAAGGTTTTTCCTGATAAGCTTTAACAATCTTGAGTCTTAACAGCTCCAGTAATGCGAGAAATGTTACTATAATTTCAAGCTTTGTAACTCCTGGATTGAAGAGTTCATCAAAAACAACTGATTTTTTTAAATTCAATACATTCAGAATTTCCTCAATTTTTTCTTCAACCCTGACAGTTTCCTGTGGAATATATATCTTTGGCGCAGGTTTGTCAAAAATTTTTTTAATGGCTGTTAATAGGTCAAATATGCTGAGTTCCTGAATTGAAAACTCTTCTTCATTCGAGGTTTTTCTTGGATAGGCTTTTGACCATACATTATAACGTTCTTTTAGAGCTTTCGATGCTTCTTTAAACTGCTGGTATTCGATTAATTGATCAACAAGCTCCTGCCTGGGATCATCTTCATCATCTTGTTGCTCTGGTTTGGGAAGCAACATTTTTGATTTAATATAAATCAGAGTGGATGCCATAAGAAGAAACTCTGAGGCAATATTAATGTCAAGTTCTTTCATAATATCAAGATATGCAAGATACTGCTTGGTGATAAGAGCTATCGGAATATCATAAATATCAATTTTATTTTGCTTTATCAGATAAAAAAGCAAATCAAGAGGTCCTTCAAATACAGGTAAAGCCACCTGAAGTATATGGTTATTCAATATCTCTGATTGGTTTATGAACATTGTATCTTAATTAAAATTTTAGCATACATAACTTGTTATGTTATAACACATATAAATTTTATTAACATAACTGGTTATGTGAGAGTTGTTCATTGTATAATGAGACAATATGCTTGATAAAAAATATCTGCTTCCAGAAGATGCTATCAGGATTATTCTTGAACAAATTTCTTTTAGATGCCTCCCATCTGAAACAATGCCTATTGAAGAGACATATGATAGAGTTACTGCTGAGGATGTTCTTTCACAAGAAGACCTTCCGGGATTTGAGCGTTCAACTGTTGATGGCTTTGCAGTGAGGTCATCTGATACATTTGGTGCCAGAGAAAGCTCACCAGCTTATCTCACAATCAAAGGAGATATACCCATGGGGGCTATCCCTGACTTTAGCCTGTCCAATGGTGAAGCCGCTTCAATAGCTACCGGGGGTATGCTTCCTGCTGGAGCAGATGCGGTTGTTATGATTGAGCATGTAAACATAGTATCTGAGAACATGATTGAAATTTTGCGAGCTGTATCTCCTGGGGAAAATGTAATATTTAGAGACGAGGATACAAAAACTGGAGAAGTTGTAATAAAAGCAGGACATAAACTGAAGCCTCAGGATATTGGAGCTCTTGCAGGACTGGGAATTACAGAACTGCAGGTGATAAAAAAGCCTGTTGTTTCAATAATTCTCACTGGAGATGAAATAATTCCTCATACAGAGAAAAACACACTGGGTAAAGTAAGAGATGTTAATTCTTTTACTCTTGCAGGATTAACAATGCAGTGCGGAGGCATACCATTAAAAATGGGAATTGTACGAGATGATTACACTGCGATAAAGGAGATTACAAAAAAAGCTCATGAAATCAGTGATGTTGTTCTTATAACAGGTGGAACTTCTGCTGGCATTAAAGATCTAACAGCAAAAATTATTGATGAACTAGGGTTGCCAGGAGTTCTTTTTCACGGAGCATCAATAAAACCTGGCAAACCTGTTATCGGAGGACTCTGCAATAGCAAGCCTGTTTTTGGACTTCCAGGTCATCCTGTTGCTGTGTATATATGCTTTGAACTTTTTGTAAAACCTGTGCTCAATCAGATGCTCGGGTTAACGGATAAAATATTTAAAAACATTATAAAGGCAAGGATAGCACGCAGTATTCACTCTCAGGCTGGACGAGAGGATTTCATAAGAGTTCATCTTGAAGAAAAAAATGGTGAAATATGGGCAGATCCTCTTTTGAGTAAATCTGGACTGATAATGAGCCTTGTAAAGGCTGATGGTGTTCTTCGCATTCCTTCAGACCTTCTTGGAGTTGAAGAAGGCGAAGAAGTTTCTGTCATAATTATAGATTAGAATTTAGCTGCCCATTTTATCTGTTCTTTATATGGAATTGGTTGTCTGCCTAAAATTTTTTGCATTGATAAAGCATCTATAGAATGTCCGCATATATTATCTTTCCACATCATTTTATACTGTTCAGTTGCAAATAATTTTAGAAACAATCCGGGTATAGCTATAAATAAAACTTTACCTCCAACAGTTTTTATAAAATCCTTAACCATATCTTTCAAACTTACTTTTTGATCTCCACAGAGTTCAAAAATTTCATTTTCTTCATGCTCGATTGCATTTAAAAAGCAAGTTGCAACATCTCTTACGTCAACCGGTTGAAAAAAGTAATTGTGAATATCGGGAAAGAGTAACACAGGAGTCTTCTTTAAAATTGATTTTAGCTTTACAAAAAGTAGTTGTTCAGGACCTATAATAAAAGAAGGACGAATTATCACAAATGGAATTCCGCTTTTAATCAACTCCTTTTCAGCCATAAGTTTAGTTTTATGATATCTGGAAGGAGCTTTTTCATCAACTCCAAGAGCACTCATATGGATAACCTTGACTGCAGAATAATCCTTTAAAACTTCAAAAAGACACTTTGAATACTCATAATGCACTTTTTCAAAAGTGACCGCCTGTGATTTTATTTCTTTAATAATTCCTATGAGATTAATAACATATTGAGGGCTAATGTTTTCTATTATTTTTGCTAATTGAGTTTTCTGGGTCAGGTCATCAATTTGGTAAGTTTTAATTTCTTTTCCAAATAGAGCTATTGCTTTTTGATAATTTCTCACAATCAGATGAATATCATAACCTTTTTGTAATGCCTGGGTTACAACATATCGTCCGACAAATCCTGTTGCACCTGTAATAAGAAGTTTTAACATTTATTGTTAAAGTTAAAGGGAGGGCATTTGCCCTCCCGCATATTTACTCGATCTGAAGTTTTCTTTCTTTTGTCTTTGCTTCTTCTGTTTTTGGAATTCTTATCTCAAGCACACCGTTTTCAAACTTTGCCTGAGCTTTATCTATATCAACATCCACTGGAAGCGTGAATGTTCTTGAGAAGGAACCATAAGAACGCTCATATCTGTAGTAATCTTTTTGTTCTACTTTCTCTTCCTTCTTTTTCTCGCCAGAAATGGTGATATAGTCATCAGTTATTTTTACATCAATATCTTCTTTGTTTATACCAGGAAGCTCTGCTTTTACAACCAGATGATCACCCTCTTCATATATGTCTACAGCAGGGGATATTACCTCGGCTTCAGCCCTTAATCTTGGCATAAGTGAACCAAAAATAGAAAAAGGTCTTCTCATAAATTCATCAAAAAGACGGTCAATTTCTTCAAAAGGAGCCATGATTGAAGGTTCAATTCTTGCTACATCTTTTGTTTCTTTTCTTGCCATAGTTAACACCTCCTTTTAAGTTTTTTATTGTATTGATATTATCTGACTAAATATAACAACTAAGAATCAAATTTGTCAAGAGGTTTTATTAAATTTTTTTATACATATCATGTCAAGAGATAATAATTTTCCCCTGACTTTCCTCTATGATTTCGCCTACTGCTGTTGCGGATTGAATTCCTTTATTTTTTAATTGTGAAATTAAACTATCTGCTTTATCTGATGGAACAGACATCAGAAGGCCGCCTGATGTCTGAGGATCTGAAAGAATATCAAGAGTTATAGGGTCTGTATTGCCAGTATCAATTGCTTTTGAACAGTACTTTACATTCCTTCTTCCGCCTGCAGGAACCACTCCCATGGAGGCAAAATCATAAACTTTTGGGAGCAAGGGCACTTTATTCTTCCATATTTTGATCGTTACCTTGCTTGCTCTTGCCATCTCAAGGGTATGTCCTAATAATCCAAATCCTGTAATATCAGTACATGCATTTACTCCAGTTTCCATCATAACTTCTGATGCTGTTTTATTTAATGTTGACATTGTTTGAGTGAGAAGATGTGTTATTGTTTTATCTAGAAGCTTTCCCTTAAGAGCAGTTGATAAAATTCCAGTGCCAATAGGTTTTGTAAGAATTAGAATATCTCCTTTTTTGGCTCCTCTATTTGTGACAAATTTTTCAGGATGAACAACTCCTGTAGCTGCAATTCCATATTTGATTTCAGGGTCTTCTACGCTGTGTCCTCCTATCATTAAAGCGCCAGCTTCATTAAGTTTATCAGCACCGCCTTTTAAAATTTCTCCAAGAATCGATTTCTCCATATCATTTATTGGAAAGCAGACGATATTAAGAGCTAAAATAGGCTTTGCGCCAACAGCATAGATATCACTTAATGCATTTGCAACTGCTATCTGTCCGAACCCATATGGACTATCAACAATGGGAGTGAAAAAATCGATACTCTGCACTATTGCGAGATCATTTTTTAATCGATATATCCCTGCATCAGACCAGTCTTCAGAACCAACAAGAAGATTTGCATCTGATGGAAAAGATATGTATTTTAAAATTTCCTCCAGGTCCCCAGGACCTATTTTGGCTGCTCAACCAGCAGCTTTAACTTTTTCTGTAAGCATGTTTTCTCCTCTTGTTTATATTAAATTCTATCATAAAAGTTGCGATTTAGATTAATTATTTGATAATATTTCAAAATGAAATTCTGGAAGTCTCTTGTAGTTGTTTTCATGCTATATATTTGTTTTTTCAGCATTTATGTAGCAATAGTTCTTGAAAAACCTCTGAAAATTCATAAAGACATAGAAGTTTACATTCCAAAAGGTGCGAGTTTTTATGCAATAGCATCAACTTTCAAAGACAAAGGTCTTATAAAAGACGAGCATGTGTTTATAATCGCTGGCAAACTGCTTGGCATAGAAAAAAAGGCAAGGGCTGGTTATTATCTGATTACAAAAGATATGACAATGCTTGATATTTTAAAGAAATTACTCGAAGGCAGAATAATTGAGTATAAATTGACTGTTATAGAGGGAGATAGTCTTTATGAAATAGCTGATAAACTTGCACAGATTAATCCTGAATTTAAACAGGCACTATGGAATCTTGCTACTGATCCAGCTTTCTTGAGTTCCATGAATATACAGGCACCAAGCATAGAAGGTTATTTATTTCCTTCTGTCTATGAGATTCCTAAAGGAATGAATATAAATGAAATATTGACAATGATGATTAAAAAATTCTGGCAGGTATATAATGAAGAATTAAGAAAACAAACAGAAAAAATGGGGTGGACTGTAAATGAAGTTGTAACACTTGCATCAATAATTGAGAAAGAAGCAAAGGTTGAAGAGGAAAAGCCTTTAATTTCAGCAGTTTATCATAATAGGCTCAGGATTGGAATGCCTCTACAGGCAGATCCAACAGCAATTTATGGGGTAAAAAGATACAAAACTGGTGTTACGAAAAAGGACCTTAAAAATAAATCTCCATACAACACTTATATAATCAAAAAACTTCCACCAGGACCTATTGCATGTCCGGGGTTAAAATCAATTCTTGCTGCCTTATATCCTGCAAAAGTGCCTTATCTTTATTTTGTTTCCAAAGGCGACGGTACTCATGAATTCTCCGTTGATTATCAGGCTCATATTTCAGCTATCAATATGTTAAGAGGAAATAAGAGTGATGAATAAGTCTGAACGAAAAAAAACGAGAAGACTTTATATAGGCAATGTACCAATTGGAAATGGTGCTGCTGTTGCTGTTCAATCTATGACCAAGACAGATACAAGAGATATAAAAAAAACTGTAAGACAGATAAAACAACTTGAACGAGCTGGATGTGAAATTATAAGAGTGGCTGTGCCGGATATGGAGGCTGCCAGAGCTTTGGGAGAAATTAAAAGAAAAATAAAGATTCCTCTAATTGCAGACATTCATTTCAACTATATGCTTGCACTTGAAGCAATATTTCAGGGTGTTGATGGATTAAGAATTAACCCTGGAAACATTGGTGCTAAATGGAAAGTAAAAGAAGTTGTTAATGCTGCAAAGGATAAAAAAGTTCCAATCAGAATAGGTGTTAATGCAGGCTCATTGCCAAAGGATTTACTGCAAAAATACAGTGATCCAACTGCGCAGGCAATGGTGGAAGCAGCAGAAAGACATATTGAAATACTTGAAGAACTCGACTTTCATGATATTAAAGTTTCTCTTAAAGCTTCTGATGTGTTAAAAACAGTAGAGGCTTATAATCTCTTCAGTAACAAGCATGACTATCCACTGCATGTTGGCATTACAGAAACAGGGCCCATACCAGAGGGAGCGGTAAAAAGTGCTATTGGTATAGGAATGTTACTTCTTGAAGGAATCGGTGATACAGTAAGAGTTTCATTAACTGATTCACCAGTTATTGAGGTTAATGTTGCGTATGAAATCTTAAGAGTAACAGGATTGAGAGAGTATGGGGTTGAAATAATAAGTTGTCCTACATGTGGAAGATGTGAAGTAGATATAAAAAAAATGGTAAAACAGGTAAAAAATGCATTGAAAAATATAAAAAAACCTTTAAAAGTTGCTGTTATGGGATGTGCTGTTAATGGTCCCGGTGAGGCAAGAGAAGCAGATTATGGAATTGCCGGGGGCAGAGCACAGGGGATAGTTTTTGTAAAAGGTAAAATAGTAAAAACTGTTAAAGAAAGTGAAGTTGTGAAAGCCTTACTTGATGAGATAAAACCTTAATGCTTGCTAAAAAAATATATTTCAGGATAAAATTAATTGTTAAACTTTATGACGGAGGAGAAGATGAAAGAAAAAATTCATCCTGAATACAAAGAGGCAAAGGTTGTATGTGCATGTGGTGAAACATTTATCACTCGTTCAACAAAACCTGTTATTAAAGTGGATATTTGTTCTAAATGCCATCCTTTTTACACAGGAAAGCAGAAGATTGTTGATGCAGAAGGTAGAGTAGAGAAGTTTATAAAGAAATACGGTAAAAAATAGCTGTTAAGTTTTGTGCAGGGGGTTAGATAAATTATACATTTTTCTAACCCCTTTTTATTTGCAATCTCAGGAGTATAAGAAATGAAAGATGTTACTGTAGGTGGACAGGCTGTAATTGAAGGAGTTATGATGAAATCACCAAAGGGGTGGGCTGTTGCTGTTCGAAACCCAGACGGTGAAATTATAATCAAATCAGAAAAATTTAAAAAACAGAGTGTTATTTCAAAAATACCTGTAATTCGTGGATTTTTTATTCTCTTTGAAACCCTCTGGCTTGGTATGAAAGCGATAGATTTCAGCAGTAAAGTTGTTTTTAAGGAAGAAAAGTCAAGCCCATGGAGTCTAGCTCTATCATTGTTTTTAGCATTGATAATAGGAATATCCTTGTTTATTATTTTACCTTTGTATATGACCAGGCTAACAGGTTATTTAATGGAAATTGTATCAACAAATTCGTTTATTTTTAACTTTGTTGATGGCATTATACGAATATTTGTATTCATAGGATATGTGGTTATAATAAGCATGTGGTCACAGATGAAACGAATATTTGCCTATCACGGGGCTGAACATAAAACTATAAATGCTTTTGAATCAGGAGAGCAATTGATTGCTGAAAATATACAAAAATATTCAAGACTTCATGTAAGATGTGGAACAAGTTTTATATTTATTGTTCTTATTATAAGCATACTTGTATTTTCAATGATTCCATCTTCATGGAACTTTTTGTTGAAAGCTGTATCAAGAATTGTGCTTTTACCTGTTATTGCAGGAGTATCTTATGAAATTTTAAAACTCTCTGCAAAATGGCAAAATAATTTTCTCGGTAGAATTATTATATTTCCTGGTCTTGGCTTTCAGAAAATTACTACAAAAGAGCCAGATTCTTCACAAATAGAGGTTGCATGCGAAGCTTTGAAAGCAGTATTAAGCTTTTCTGAAAAGGAGAAAGAATCCAATGCTTGAAAAATTAATAGAAGTAGAAAATAAATATGAAAAAATAACACAGGCTCTTTCAACCCCTGATATAATTTCAGACAAAGAAGAATACATGAAATATTCTAAGGAAAGACTCAATCTTGAGCCTATTGTTACTAAATTTAGAGAATATAAAAAAGTTCTTCAACAGATTGAAGAGACTGAAGAGATACTTAAAAGTAATGACTCAGAGTTAAAGGAGCTTGCTGAAGAAGAGTTGCAGGAACTCAGAAGAAGGAAATCTCAGATTGAACAGGAACTTAAAATTTTACTTTTACCAAAAGACCCAAGAGATGAGAAAAATGTAATTCTTGAAATAAGAGCGGGAACAGGCGGTGAGGAAGCTGCTCTTTTTGCTGCAGATCTGTTCAGAATGTATTCAAAATATGCTGAATCAAAAGGCTGGAAAGTGGAAATTATTGATACTCATTCAACAGGATTAGGAGGTTTGAAAGAAATAATTGCCACAATTTCAGGCAAGGGTGCATTCAGCAAATTAAAATATGAAAGCGGAGTGCATAGAGTTCAGAGAATTCCCTTAACAGAAGGATCAGGCAGGATTCATACATCAACTGCAACAGTAGCAGTGCTTCCAGAGGCGGAGGAGGTTGATATAAAAATTGATGAAAAAGATTTACGAATTGATACATTTTGCGCATCAGGACCGGGAGGACAGTCAGTAAATACTGCCTACTCGGCGGTGAGAATTGTTCATATTCCAACAGGAATAATTGTTCAATGTCAGGATGAACGATCTCAAATGAAAAATAGAGAAAAGGCCATGAAGGTTTTAAGAGCTCGTTTGTTTGAAATAGAGACACAGAAAAAAGAAGCAGAAAGGGCTGCTGAGAGAAAGGGGCAGGTAGGAACAGGTGAAAGAAGTGAAAGAATAAGAACTTACAACTTCCCTCAGAACAGGATTACAGACCACAGAATAGGATTGACTCTATATAAGCTTGACCAGGTTTTAAACGGAAATCTTGACGAAATGATTGATGCATTAACATCCTACTATCAGGCAGAAAAGCTTAAGGAGATGTGAAAGCTTTTGATCAAATAAAAGAGATAGTCAGAGTTTTAAAAGAACAAAACTTTGACCATCCAGAAAAACAAGCAGAGGATATTGTCTGCCATGTTTTAAAAATTGAAAAAATAAAGCTTTATACTCAAAATCCTGATCTGACTTCTGAACAGGCTGAAACTATCAATTTCCTTGTCAAAAGACGTTTAAAAAAAGAACCGCTACAGTATATTCTGGAAGAATGCGAGTTTTATAATATCAGAATAAAAGTTGGGCAAGGAGTGTTGATTCCGAGGCCTGAGACAGAGATTTTAGTTGAAGAAGTTATCAAAAGGAAAGACTTAATTATAAATCGAGGGAAAACAATACTGGATCTGTGCACAGGCTCAGGCTGTATTGCACTTGCAATTGCTAAAAACATTCCCCAATCTAAAGTATATGGTATTGATTTATCAAAAAGAGCGATTTTTTATGCGAATGAAACTAAAACCCTGAATAATATCAAAAATGCCAGCTTTATTGTTGGCAATCTCTTTGAACCTCTAAAAAAAAAATTATTTACATGTATTACTGCCAATCCACCATATATTAAAACAGAAGAAATTTATACATTACAGAGTGAAGTTAAAGATTATGAACCTTTCGAGGCTTTGAACGGTGGAGCAGACGGACTGCAATTTTACAGAGAAATATTAAAAAGAGCGAAAGAATATCTCATAAATGATGGACTGATTTTTCTGGAACTAGGGTTGGGACAGACAGAAACAGTTAAAGATATTTCAAAATCTAATGGCTTTGAAATAATAAAAAACGTAAAAGACCTTGCAGGAATTGAAAGAGTTATGATATTAAAAAACAGAGTAGTATGAAAAGTTTAAAGTATATTATAATTTTCTTTTTTCTGTTTCCACAAGTTCTTAATGCTCAGGAATATATAATCAATTCTGTTCCTTTTTTCCCTTCTGAAGATTTTCAGTGTGGTCCTTCATCTTTAGCTACGGTTTTGAATTTTCTGGGGATGGAAATAACACCTGATGAAATAGCAAAAGATATTTACAGTAAAGGAGCACGTGGAACATCTGATTTTGATATGATTATCTTTGCACAAAAAAGGGGCTTTAAAGCTGTTCAATACACAGGAAGTATCGAAGATATAAAAGAAAAAATTCAGGCTGACAAACCTTTGATTGTAATGACAGATGAGGGATACTGGTTTTATAGAAAATATCATTTTATGGTGGTTGTAGGATTTAGTGATGATTTTGTTATAGTAAATTCTGGAACAGAGATGAATAAAAAAATAAAAATCCATGATTTTTTAAAAAAATGGAGAAAGACAGATTTCTGGACACTTTTAATAACAAGATAAGGAGGACTTAATCCATGCCTGATGTATTGGCAATAGTTCTTGCAGGTGGTAAAGGTGAAAGACTTTTTCCATTAACATCTTTCAGGTCAAAACCTTCTGTGCCTTTTGGAGCAAGATATCGTATAGTTGATTTTGTTTTGAGTAATCTTGTTAATTCTTATGTTTATTCAATATATCTTCTTGTTCAATATAAATCTCAGTCCCTTATCGAACACATCAGGCAGAACTGGTTTTTTTCCTCTGTTGGACGCAATCATTTTGTGACAGTAGTCCCTCCTCAGATGAGAATGGGACCTGAATGGTTTCAGGGAACAGCTGATGCAGTTTTTCAAAATATAGGCTTAATTAAAGATCATGAAACAGATATTGTATTAATTTTTGGTGCAGATCATATTTACAGGATGGATATAAGGCAGATGTTAAAATTTCATATTGAAAATAACGCTCAGGTTACAGTAGCTGCAAGACCTGTTTCAATAAAAGAAGCCTCATCATTTGGCGTTATAGTAACACAACCAGACCAGAGAATAACAGGATTTCAGGAAAAACCTAAACAACCAATATCGATGCCTGACAATCCTGAAATGGCTTATGTATCAATGGGCAATTATATATTCAATACCAACATTTTGATTGATGCATTGGTGCGTGCTGAAAAGAAAAAACAACATGATTTTGGTGCTCATGTCCTTCCGGACCTTGTGGAAAAAGGTTATAGTGTTTATGCTTATGATTTTGGCAAAAACAGAGTCTCAGATATTAAACCTTATGAGGAACAGGGTTACTGGAGAGATGTAGGTACAATTAAAGCATACTTTGATGCACATATGGATATGCTTGGGGAAAAACCAATCTTTGAGATTGACAATAAAATGTGGACAATTTATCCTGCAAAATATGATGGTCCACCTGTAAAAATTCTTGATGGAGAAATAAAAAACAGTGTTATTGCTGATGGAGCTTTGATATACGGAGGCAAGATAGAAAACTCTTTTATAGGAAGTGGAGTGATAGTTGAAAGAAATACCGAGATAACGGATTCTCTTATTATGGATGATGTTGTCATAAAAAGAAACAGTAAACTTTCTCGTGTTATAATTGACAAAAAAAATGTTGTCTATGATGGAGAAGAAATTGGTCTTTCACCTGAAAAGGATCGTTTTCGATGTCATATAGATGTTTCAGGGATATGTATTCTTCCAAGAGCAGCACGATATAATGAATGGATTAAGGAAATTAAACATATTTAAAAGTTGTATTATTTTTATTTTCTGTTGTTGTTTTTGTTTATCTGCAAACGCTCAGGAAAAGAAAAAGATTTTAGTCATTAACTCTTACCATCAGGGATTAAGCTGGACGGACAATATATTGCAGGGCATTAAAAAATCATTAAAACCTGAGGAAGACCATATCGATTTTTATATAGAATATATGGACACTAAACGTTTTTATGGAGAAAGATATTTTGAAAAGTTTTTTAATTTCATGAAACAAAAGTACAATGGAATTAAGTTCGATCTGATAGTTGTCTCTGACAATGACGCTTTGCTGTTTATAGGAAAATATTATCAACAACTGTTTTACCGTACACCTGTTATTTTCTGTGGTGTTAATGACTTCTCTGATAAATTAATAGAAAAACATAGAAAATGGTTCACAGGAGTTGCTGAAGAGACAGATATTGCGGGAACCATTGATATTGCACTTAAACTTCATCGTGATACTCAGAGAGTTTATATTATTAATGATATAACAACTACAGGGCTTGCGATGAAAAAAAGTCTTATTGAAATATTACCAAGATTTCCAAGCAGCATAAATTTCATTATGCTTGAAAATCCTGATATGAAAGAATTGCCAAAAGAAGTTGAAAAAATTCCATCTAAAAGCATCATACTCCTTCTCCTTGCAAACAGGGACAGAACTGGTAATTTTTTTGCCTATGAAGAGAGTCTTGATTTGCTTTACTCTCATAGTCGGGTTCCAATATATGGTGTATGGGATTTCTATCTTGGCAGAGGTATTGTAGGAGGAAAGCTGACAAGTGCGTTCCTGCAGGGCAAAAAAGCTGGAGAACTTGCTTTAGAGGTTTTGCATGGTAAATTACCTTCTGAAATTCCTGTAATTAAAGATAGCCCAAACGAATACATGTTTGATTACAAAGAACTTAAAAAATTCAACATATCTTTAAAACAACTTCCCAGAGAAAGTAGAGTTATAAATATTCCTGAAAGTTTTTTCATAAAATACAGAGACACCTTAATTATGATTATTCTAGTTTTTATTACTTTATCCCTGATAATAGTTATTCTTGCAATCAATATTTCAAAAAGAAAGAAAATTGAACAAGAATTGAGAATTTCAGAAAAAAAATACAGGGATCTTTATGATAATGCGCCTGATATGTATCATTCTGTTGATAAAAACGGAATAATTATTGAGTGTAATGAAACAGAAGCAAAAATGTTGGGCTACAAAAAAGAAGAAATAATAGGCAAACCTTTGACTTATTTCATGACAGAAGATTCAAAAAGAGCTCAGGCAAAATTTTTCCCTTTAATAGATAACTATAATTTTATTCAAATAGAAAGAGATTTTATAAGGAAAGATGGCTCTGAGTTTACTGCTTCATTAAATGTGTTTGTTGAAGTTGATGAGAAAGGCAATTTTGTTAAAACAAAAACAATAGGAAGGGATATTACTTATAGAAAACGCATTGAAGAAGAACTGACAAAATCCAAAGAAGCATTGAGAAAACTCTCTTTATATTTACAGAATATAAGAGAGAATGAAAGAAAAGAGATTGCAAGAGAAATTCATGATGAGTTGGGTCAGTCTCTAACTGCTTTAAAATTAAGTCTGTCATGGATAAAAAAACGAATCGAGGACTATAATTTGCGAAAAAAATTTAACGAGACATTAAGCATAGTAAATGCGTTGATAAAACAGGTTCAGAATATATCAAACAGGCTACGTCCATCACTTATTGACCACTTAAGCCTTCAGGATGCTATAATGTGGCAGATTAGAGAATTTGAACGAAATACTTCAATACATTGTAATATTACCATATCAGATGATGGTTTTAATTTATCAAAAAATGTATCTTTAAATCTTTTTAGAATCTTTCAGGAGGGTCTTACAAATATAGCCAGACATGCTAAAGCTACGGAAGTAAATATTAAAATATTTAGGTCTGATGGAAGTCTTTCATTGATTATTAAAGACAATGGGATAGGGATATCAGAAGAAAAAATAAAGAGTTTAGGATCATTTGGTTTGATGGCTATGAGAGAAAGAGCATACTCTATAAATGCAACCATTGATATTCACAGAATACCAGAAGGAGGAACAGAGGTGATCATTTCATTGCCTTTGAAGCCCGATGATTGAAAAACTCAAAGTTTTAATTATTGACGACCATACTCTTTTTAGAAAAGGATTAAAAGAAATTCTTCTTGATACTTCTTATATCGAGGACTGTAAAGAGGCAAAAAACGGACACGAAGCTCTTGATATTATTTCAAGGGAAAAGTTTGATATTGTTTTTCTTGATATAGCCATGCCAGATATTAATGGGATAGAAACTTTAAAAAAAATTAAAACATTATATCCTGAAGTAAAAGTACTAATGCTGAGTATGTATCCAGAAGAACAATATGCAATGCGTTCATTAAAATTAGGAGCTTCAGGTTATATAACAAAATCTGCGGATCCTGAAGAACTTTTAAGAGCTGTTGAAAAAATAGTCAAGGGCGGTAAATATATTCCTCAGAGTTTTTCAGAAAAATTGCTTCATTATCTTGATAAATCTAATGATATACCTCTTCATGAAAAACTTTCAGAAAGAGAGTTTCAGGTTTTGCTTATGATAGCCAGAGGAAAAACTCTTAGAGAAATTTCAAAGGATCTTTCTATAAGCATTAAAACTGTAAGTACTTACAGAGCCAGGATTCTTGAAAAACTTGAACTACAGAATAATGCCGAAATTATAAACTATGCTATCACGCATGGTCTGATAGTTTAGTTATAATACACAGGCCGGTAATAATGAAAACAAATAATAATCCTATAAAAGTTCCCCATCCAAAATTTTTATATATAAGACCTGGAATGTATGAACCAAGAACGCCACCAGAATAATAAAAAGCAATGTATGCCCCATTAACAAGACTTTTTGGTATTGTTGCTATTTTATTGAGATAACCAGAAGCAACTGAGTGCACAAGAAACATACCCGAGCAAAAGCCAAACATTGTAAGAAAAATTATCGGTATACTAGGTATACTCAATAATAGAAGGAAAAAACCATACATAATAAAACCAGCGAGCATGGTCTTTCTTTCATTTCCGATCCATTTTATTATTGAAGTTGCAATAAAAGACATAAATATTCCCGTGATATATCCAGTATAAATAAATCCTATAACTATCTGACTGCTTTCTTTATCAATGTTTTTAATTCTAAAAGGTAAAAAATTAGTTATAGCTGAAAAAACAAAAAACAGACAGAAAATAGAAATATAAATATATAGATATGTTTTATCCAAAAAAACCATTTTTAATTCTTTAAAACTATCTTGATCACTGTGGCTTTTAGTGTCAATGCTTTTTGGTAATTTTATATTTTCAAGAAAATAATAAACCACGGGAATAACTATAAGTAAGCTTACAGACATTATTTGAAAACATATTCTCCATCCAAAATAGTTAGCTATGATACTGCTGAAAATCCTTCCAAACAATCCACCAATGATGGTAAAGGCAATATAATATGAAATAAAAAATTGAATTCTTCCCTGTACAGATTTTAATGCAATATAAGTGGTATTTGAAGTAAGAATAGCTGAAATTAAAAAACCTTCTATAAATCTCAAACAAATAACTAAATAGAGATTTTCTGCAATAGAAATCAAAAAAACAATTAATGAATGTATTAAAGCTGCAAGAAGGATCATATTTTTCGGCGAAAGAAATTTAAGCATAATTCCAGAAATCAGAGGAATAGTTGTCAGAGGAATATATGTCGCACTCATAATAAGTGGTATAGTATCCATTTCAACTTTTAAAGAACCAGCCAGTATCGGTAATAGTGGTTCTGGCATATGCAGTGCCGAAATGGTCATTACAGTAGTATAAATAATGGCAATAAACTCTTTAATTGGCATAATATCTACTATTATAATGCTATAATTTTGTTTTTTAAACTTTTATAAATGATCCAAATTAAACCTAGCTTTTAAACATAATAATAAAAGGGATTATTAAATTAATATTTATGGACTTTCTGGAAAGAAGTGGTAAGCATTACTACTGAAATGCGGTAGACATTTTGTTTAAAAAATAGATTTATTTTTCTTTATCCTGAATTATTATTTCTTTTGACTGGCAAGTTTGTCGACAGTTATTGTAGCTTTCTTTTGCTTTTTGGTAACACATAACGCTTGCTGCATTATCTCTCATAGGTTTGGAATCAGCTCCCACTAATGAACCCATGTTGCATCCTACCATTTCTGCCTTATATGTCTTGTCACATTGTGTTAAACAATTTTTAAGAGAAGTATTGTGATCGAAATCAATATCAGATTGGGCAAAAATAACAGGACTTTGCCATAATAGGATAAAAATTAAAATTATTAATTTTTTATAAATTTTAGCTGACAACATATGATTAATTATAACTTATTTGGGTTTATAATGAAAACCTTAAATATTTTGTTATTTGCTTGTTTTTTAGTAACCTAGTGGATTCTGTCCAAATATTTTTATTTTAGAAGAGGACATATCAATTTTCTTATCTTTTAAGCTTTTCTTAGTTATGTTATAACTTTTGATTTATTGATTGAACACAATTTTATTTTCCTGAAAATACGGAAAAAGTTGACAAATTTAAAAAAACATTATACACTTTTATACACAAAAAATTTTTCAGGGGGTATATATGGAAAGGGAAACAATCTATGAAGGATTGGTGCGTAAAGGAGTCTCAAGAAGAGACTTCCTGAAGTTCTGTGGTACTACCGCAGCGGTTTTAGGGCTATCCTCTTCCTTTGTTCCAACAATTGCTGAAGCAATGGAAAAAAAACAAAAACCAGTAGTTGTATGGCTTGAATATCAAGACTGTGCAGGTTGTTCTGAAAGCATTCTACGAGCAAGCAAGCCAGCAATAGGTAAGATTGTTCTTGATGTTATATCTCTTGAATATCACGAAACAATAATGGCTGCAGCAGGGCATCAGGCCGAAAAATCACTTAACGATGCAATCAAGAATTACAAAGGTAAATACCTGGTAGTTGTTGAAGGAGCAATTTCATCAAAAGATGGAGGAGTTTACTGCACAATTGGTGGCAAATCTTCAGATTATTTACTTAAAGAAGTATGCAAGGATGCTATGGCAGTAATTGCGGTTGGAAACTGTGCATGCTTTGGCGGAGTACCAGCAGCAAAGCCAAATCCAACTGGTGCTGTTGGTGTAATGGATGTTATTAAGGATAAGCCTGTCATAAACCTTCCTGGATGTCCTCTGAATGTTGAAAACTTTACTGCAACAGTTGTATATTTCCTGACATTTGGTAAACTTCCATCAGTTGATAAATTAAAAAGACCGCTTTTTGCCTATGGAAAGCTTATACATGATAACTGTGAAAGAAGAGGACACTTTGACACAGGTGAGTTTGTCAAAGCATGGGGAGATAAAGGACACAGACAGGGATGGTGTCTATTTGAAATGGGATGTAAGGGTCCTTTTACAAATCATAACTGTCCTACAATAAGATGGAATGAGGGAGTTAGCTGGCCTATTATGGCCGGGCATCCATGTATTAGCTGTTCAGAGCCCAAGTTCTGGGATAACAATCTTTACGCATCTGCTGAGAAAAATCACTTTTATGCTAAGGTAGGGCTTGGTGCAATGGCAGTATCTGGTTTAATTTCAAGAAAAGATAAAAAAGAATAAATAAAGGGGGTATGTATGGCAAGATTAGTTATTGATCCTGTAACAAGGATAGAAGGACATTTAAGAGTTGAAGCCACTGTAAGTGATGGCAAAGTAAAGGATGCTTATTCTTCCTGCACAATGTGGCGTGGTATGGAAATTATTTTAAAGGGAAAAGACCCAAGAGATGCATGGGCTTATGCACAGAGAGCGTGTGGTGTTTGTACTACTGTTCATGCAATTGCATCAGTAAGGGCTGTTGAGGATGCAATCGGAGCAAAAATTCCTGAAAATGCGAGAATTTTAAGAAACATCATAATGGCCAATCAGAATGTTCAGGACCATATTATTCATTTTTATCATCTTCATGCGCTTGACTGGGTCGATGTTGTATCAGCTTTAAAAGCAGATCCTCAAAAAACTTCAGAGCTTGCAAAGAGCATATCTTCCTGGCCCAAAAATTCTGCAACTTATTTTAAAGCTGTGCAGGATAAAGTTAAAGCTTTCGTTGAATCAGGTCAACTTGGAATATTTTCTAATGGATACTGGGGTCATCCAGCGTATAAACTGCCACCTGAGGCAAATCTTATGGCAGTAGCTCACTATCTTGAAGCTCTGGATATACAAAGAGAGATAATAAAGATTCAGGTTCTTCTTGGATCAAAAAACCCCCATCCTCAGACATTTATTGTTGGGGGTCAGTCAACACCTGTTGATCCAGAAAGCCAGAACGCATTGAATGCTGACAGCATTGCTTTTATGCTTAAGTATGCTGATAAAGCAATAGAATTTGTGGAAAAAGTTTACATACCTGATCTTCTTGCAGTAGCATCATTCTATAAAGATTGGGCGGGAATTGGTGGTTTCGGTAATTTCCTTGTATATGGAGATTATCCAGATGCTAATGGTAAATTTTACTTCCCTGGAGGAGTAATAATCAATAAGAATCTAGCAAAAATAGAAAAATTTGACCATAAAAAATTCAAGGAATACATAACTCACTCATGGTATAAATATTCAAAGGGCGAAAATGCAGGACTACATCCATGGGAGGGTGAAACAACTCCTAACTATACAGGACCAAAGCCACCCTATGAATATCTCAATGTAGAAGGGAAATACAGCTGGGGCAAGGCAATAAGATACGATGAGCTTCCAATGGAGGTTGGTCCGCTTGCAAGAGTCCTTGTCGCATATGCATCAGGACATCATGATGTAAAAGAAGTTGCTGATATGGTTTTAAAGAAACTAGGGGTTGGCCCGGAAGCTTTGTTTTCAACTCTGGGAAGAACCGCTGCAAGAGGAATTGAAACTCTGCTTATGGCAAAAAAGACAAAAGAGTATATACTGGAGCTTGCTGCTAATATGAAGAAAGGCGATACAAAGATTGCAGATACAGACAAATGGAATCCGAAGAGCTGGCCTAAAGAGTGTCAGGGAGTTGGGTTCCATGAAGCACCACGTGGATGCCTTGCTCATTTCGTTGTCATAAAAGATGCAAAGATTGCAAATTACCAGATGGTTGTTCCATCAACATGGAATCTTTCTCCGAGGGACCACAAGGGACAGAGAAGTCCTGTTGAAGAAGCTCTGGTTGGAACACCGGTTGCTGATTCCAATAAACCTCTTGAACTTTTGAGAACCATTCACTCTTATGATCCATGTATGGCATGTGGTATGCATACAATTGAGATCAAAGAGGAGTAATCTGTATTTAACTAACTGCTTTAAGCCCTCCTTAAAATGGAGGGCTTTTTATTTTTTATTGTAGGAGAAGAAAATGAAAATAGGCATTATCGGTGTTGGAAATATACTCATGAAAGATGAAGGAGCTGGCCCAAAAGTTACTGAAATTTTAAAAGAGAACTATAAATTTGAACCAGAAATCGAGCTTATTGATGGAGGTACTCTAGGTCTTGATCTACTGCCTTATATAGAAAAATTCGATAAGATTATTATTGTTGATGTAGTTGATTTTCATAAAGAACCGGGTTTTATAAAAATTTTAAAGGAGGACGAAATCCCTCCATATTTAAAAACAAAACTTTCAATTCATCATGTAGGAGTACAGGACCTTTTAGATGTTGCTCGTTTTATGGATGTAATGCCTGAAGAATTGATCCTCGTGGGGATTCAGCCTGAAACTATCGATGTCGGACTTGACCTTTCTGACACTATAGCTGGTAAACTAAATAAATTAATTGAGGAAATTTTAAAAATAATTGAAAGCTGGGGTGTAAAATGTGTCTTGCAGTCCCTTCAAAAATCATAGAGCTTGATGGCTACATGGCAACAGTGGATGTAATGGGGTTGAAAAAGCAGATTTCTCTTATGTTATTGCCTGAGGAACCAAAGATCGGAGATTATGTTTTGGTTCACGCAGGATTTGCAATAAACAAAATGGATCCACCTGAGGCAGAAGAAGCACTAAAGATATTCCAGAAGATATTCCAGGAGATGGAGGAACAGGAAAGGGTTGGCTGATAGGTTCTTAGATTTTTCAGGACTTAGATGCCCCTTGCCAATTCTTAAATTAAGCAGTCTTTATTCACAGCTTAAGCAGGGCGAAGTTATTGATATAGTTAGTGATTGTCCAACTTTCGAAAAAGATATAAAGGCCTGGTGTTTAAAACTTGGTAAAACTATCCTGAATATTGAAAGATTTGGGAATAAAATAAAGGTAACAATACGGATTTAGTAATGAAAGAAAATCCCTGTTCTTATGGTGGATACTTAAGATGTGATAATCCTTCCTGTGAATACAGGTATTCTATAAGTGAAGTTCTTCATTTATGTTCAGATGTTTTGAATAAAATAGCTCAGGGAGACACATCACATAGAATAGAACTGACATTTAAAAGATATGCAGTTCAAAGGCTTATTAATTCAATCAATAAACTATCAGAAGAAGTTGAAAGCATGATTAATCTTACGCATGAGCTTGCGCTAGGGATATGTGAACATTTTGATGTTTTAAAGAGAATTCAAGAGGGAGATTTTTCAGCAACTGCTTCAGAGGACTCTCAGTTAGAAATTGTCCAAATGCTTGGACAACTTATCAATAAGCAAAAAGAAACATTCCTTAATTACATCGAAAATATAAAAAAACAGGATCAGGAGATACTTCAACTTCTTGAGCAGGAAAAAGCCATCTTTTCATATGTTGGGACTGCAATAATTGTTGTTGAAGAGGATATGACTGTTGAATATGCAAATACTGAATTTGAAGCTTTAACTGGATACAATAAAGAGAATATTGAAGGAAAAATGAAGTGGACAGCATTTTTCACTGAAGAAGTGTTAGATAAAATGATTGAATATCATAAATTAAGAAGAATATCGCCATCTTTAGCTCCAAGACAGTATGAGTCAAAGCTAAAAGATAAAACAGGTAAAACAAAAGATATACTACTTAATGTAGGAATGATTCCTTATACAAAAAAATCAATTGTTTCAATAATTGATATATCAGAAAGAAAAAAGATACAGCAACAGCTTATTCACTCACAGAAAATGGAATCTCTTGGTTTTCTCTCTGGAAGAATTGCCCATGAGTTTAATAATATTCTTACCGGAATAATAGGATTTGCAGGACTTTTACATGCAAAAATAGAAGACCCTTCGCTGAAAAATTTTGTAGAAAAAATAATTGAGACGGGAGAAAGAGCAAAAGATCTTGCAAAAAAATTACTTACATTTAGTCGAAAAGAAGAGCTGTCAGGTATTAAGCCTATCAATTTGAATAGATATCTTAAAGAATTTTTTGAATTTATAAAACCAATTATAGGAAAAGATATTGACCTTAAGTTAACCCTTCCTGAAACAGAACTATTCTACGAAATAGATCCTGCGCACCTTGAGATAATTTTGATGAATCTTATTACCAATGCCCGTGATGCAATGCCAGAAGGTGGCGAACTCACCATAGGACTTAAAGAACTTTTATTGGACAATGCATACGCTTATACGCATCCTCTTATAAAACCTGGTCAATATATTGCGTTATGTATTACTGATACAGGTATTGGAATGGATGAAGAGACAAAACAGAGATTGTTTGAACCATTTTTTACAACAAAACCACAGGGTAAAGGTACAGGACTTGGATTATCAACAGTTTTTGGATTTATAAGACAGTATAATGGGCAAATTTATGTTTATAGCGAACCCGGCAAGGGAACTACATTTAAAATATATTTGCCTGTAAAAGAAAAAAAAGCAAGACAAATTATGGACAGACAATCATTAAAAGGCACAGAAACAGTTCTTGTTGTTGACGATGATGAACAGGCCAGAGGCTTCATATCTTCTTTTCTTAGAGAATATGGATATACAGTATATGAAGCAAAAAATGGAAATGAAGCATTAAACATATTTGAAATAAACAAGGATAAAATCGCGTTATGCCTTATTGATCTTGTTATGCCTGGATTACCCGGTTTAGAGGTTATGAAAAGAATAAAAGCAATTAAACCAGATGCAAAAATTATCATAATGAGCGGACATCCAGTTGCTTTAAAAGATGTTATCTCTGTAGAAAAAAGTTTAGACTCTGAAGAAATTTTACAGAAAATAAGAAATATTATTGATGAAAAGGAGTAAATAGTATGGTAAGAAATGACAGATGGATAAAACAGATGGCTCGGAAGGGAATGATTGAACAGTTTGAAGAAGGACTTGTAAGAGAGGGAGTTATATCATATGGTGTAAGTTCCTATGGATATGACATGCGAGTGGCAGATGAGTTTAAAATATTCACAAACATAAACAACACTGTTGTTGATCCAAAAGATTTTGATCCTAAGAGCTTTGTTGAGATTAAAGGAGATGTGTGCATAATTCCACCGAACTCCTTTGCTCTTGCCCGTTCTGTTGAGTATTTTCGAATCCCAAGAGACGTGCTTGTTATCTGTATTGGCAAGTCAACCTATGCTCGATGCGGCATTATTGTAAACGTAACGCCTCTTGAACCAATGTGGGAGGGTTTTTTAACCATTGAAATTTCAAATACAACACCACTTCCTGCAAAAATATATGCAAACGAAGGAATTGCACAGCTGATATTTCTTAAGGCAGAAGAAGAGTGTGAGGTTTCCTATGCTGATAGAAAAGGCAAATATCAGGCTCAACAAGGCATAGTATTACCTAAAATATGAGTATTGATACCAGTCGGATTATAGTTGCTCTTGATTTTTCTGATAAAAACAATGCTTTAAATATTGTCAGAACTCTTGAGGGATGGATTAATTTTTATAAAATTGGACTTGAGCTTTTTATAAACGAGGGGCCAGATATAATAAACCAGATTAAAAGACTTAATAAAAAGATTTTCCTTGACCTGAAACTTCATGATATTCCAAACACTGTATATAAAGCCATTAAAGGAGCTTTGCAGCATGATATCGATATGCTTACAGTGCATACAACTGGAGGCTTTCATATGCTTCAAAAAGCTGTTGAAGCCGTTAAAGAGCATGCGTTCAGAGAAGATTTAACTACAAAAATAATTGGAGTTACCTCTTTAACAAGTCTTAATGAACAGGATTTACAAGATATCGGGATAAATTTGTCTGTTGTGGATTTTGTAAAAAGACTTGCCTTAATGGCTAAAAACGCAGGGCTTGATGGTGTTGTCTCGTCTGCCCATGAGGTTAACGCGATAAAAGAGTTATGCGGGCAGAGCTTTTTAGTTGTAACACCTGGTATTCGGATTTTTAAAGCAGAATCAAATGACCAAAAAAGAACTGTTACTCCAAAAGAGGCATTTTTACGTGGTGCAGATTATATTGTTGTTGGAAGAGCTATCACTTCTTCACAAAATCCCTTAGAAACGATTCAAAGTATTTTCCAATAAAACTATACTGCAAATAATCATTTAACATTTTTTACAATCCCTTTTAGATGAGGTTTTATTTCCTGCCCCTTTCAGAATAGATGATTTAATTAAGATTGTAAGGAGTTGGTTAGACCAAGAAACATACTGAGGTAGGTATTATGCGCATATTTTATTGTGCTTGATGATTAAATATTTGCTCTTCATTTTGTATACTCTTTGAGGGACTGTGTCCCTCAAACTCCTTAAAAAATGAAGCATTATTAATTCTCATTTGGGGATAGAAAGGGACAAAAGCTCCTTTCTGAACTGTGCAACCATTCTGATAACCTCCATTTATTAAATTTACCATTAATTAGGTTAAATGAATGGTTGCTCGTTTTTTCAATTCTGGGCAAACAATTACTTTTCAGAGAGAGATTGTTTTTGAAGAATTTCGTTAGATTGACAAACAAATAAAATTTAAATATTATAAAATTACTAATTACTTTATCTGTTTTGCAGATAAAAAATTTTTGTCTAGGAGGTTCATTATGAGAAGATTGATTAACACTTTAATTAAGGTCTCATTTGTTGTTTTAATTTTAACAAACTTTACCTGGGCTGCAACTCCACTCAGTGATGAAAGAGTCAAAGAAGCTCAACAATGTGGCATTAATGTAGTCGATGTAAAGGGAGCGAAAGAATTAATTGCAAAAGGAGCTATTATTGTAGATGTTCGTGAATATCCAGAATACATTGATGGACATATCCCCAGTGCAATATGGGCTCCAAGAGGGTTGATGGATTTTCAGGCTTATAACTGGTTGCCAGATAAAGAAAAAACTTATCTTATTTATTGCAAAACTGGCGGAAGAGGTTCCATTGTGGCTTGTGATTTAAAAAAACTTGGATATAAGAATATTTATAATCTTAAAGGTGGATTTGAAGCCTGGCAACAGGCTAAAGAAGCTATAGAAAAGGGTGAACCTCAGGGTATGGGTAAAGGCATTAAAAAATAACGGCTGAGATTAATAAAAATGAAATATTTTATTTTTGTTGGATTATAAAATGGACCCCAGAACTTAGACACACTATTATCTTGTTAGTCTGCTGAGTTTCTGGGGTTTTAGCATGTTTAGTATATATCTTTTTCAAAGTTTTCTTTAATTTTTGTTGCCTAGTTTGATGCAGCAATTTTCCTGTTTGTTCTAGCTTGGTCAACTGTTATGTCAAGATGTTGCGGTGTTCTTTTTTGGAAAATTAAGATAATTAAATTTCCCCACACTTTCAGTTAAATCTGTAGTTTTATAATATCAATTTTTTACTGTTACTTTTTGTAGAAATTTAAGATTTTGGTTTTTTTGAAAAATTTTAGAAGCGCGCCTGGAGGGATTCGAACCCCCGGCCCACTGCTTAGAAGGCAGTTGCTCTATCCGACTGAGCTACAGGCGCACAATATGCTATTTTAAAAATTTTAACTATTTTATTTCAACATTGATTTATTTAACTTTCTCGCCGAGGAGTTCCCTTCCGTGAGGGAGGGGATGAAAGGCGATTTTTCCCTTGAATGTTGATTCAGTTTTATATTATTCTTTCCTTATGAAATATATATTGGATAAAGGCAATCACTCTGTGCCATCTTATTTTCTTGCATCGACTGGACAGGTAACACTTGAGGACTTGAAACGCTAT